>JASHPR010000034.1 GCA_030038015.1 Streptosporangiaceae bacterium | reverse complement strand
ACGCTCGCGGCGAACGAGGCCCTGGCCGCCCGGCGCAGCCGCGGGGAGCCGGTGCTGCCGCTGGCGTTCGGAGAGGCGGGGCTTCCGGCGCACCCGGCGCTGCAGGAGGCGCTCGCCGCGGCCGCGGCGAGCAACGGCTACGGCCCGGTGGCCGGGTCGGCGGCGCTGCGCGCGGCCGCCGCCGGGTACTGGCACCGGCGCGGCCTGCCGACCAGCCCGGGCTCGGTCGTCTGCGGGCCGGGAAGCAAGCCGCTGCTCTTCGGCCTGCTGCTGGCGACCGGCGCGGATGTGGCGGTGCCCAGGCCGAGCTGGGTGAGTTACGCGGCGCAGGCCGGCCTGGCCGGCGCCAGGCCGCACTTCGTGCAGGCCGCGCCGGGCGAGGGCGGCATCTGCGACCCGGCCGCGCTCGACGCCGCGGTCACCGCGGCCAGGGCGGCCGGCCGGGAGATCCGGTCGGTGATCGTGACCCTGCCGGACAACCCGACCGGCAGGCTGCCCAGGCCAGCCACGGTCGAGGCGCTGTGCCAGGTGGCCGCCGAGCACGACCTGATCATCATCTCCGACGAGATCTACCGCGACCTGGTGCACGACCCCGTCGCGCCGGTGCTCAGCCCGGCCTCGGTCGCGCCGCAGCGCACCGTCGTCACCACGGCGCTCAGCAAGAGCTTCGCGCTGGGCGGCTGGCGGATCGGCGTGGCGCGGCTGCCCGAGGGCACGCTCGGGGGGTGGCTGCACGGCCAGCTCGTCGGCATCGGCAGCGAGATCTGGTCGGCGCCCGCCGCCCCGATACAGCAGGCGGCCGCCCTCGCCTTCAGCGAGCCGGACGACCTGACTGAACGGGTAGCGAGGAGCCGCTCCCTGCACGCCGCGGTAAGCCGTGGCGTCGCGGCCGTCTGCGGCGCGGCCGGCCTCGACGTGCGGCCACCGCAGGCGGCGTTCTACGTCTACCCGGACTTCGGGCCGTGGCGCGCCCACCTCGCCCGGCGCCACGGCGTGACCACGAGCGAGGGGCTGGCCGGGCTGCTGCTCGACCGGTACGGCGCGGGGACCCTGCCGGGCAGCGCGTTCGGCGAGCGGCCGGAAGCGCTCCGGCTGCGGCTGGCCACCGGGCTGCTCTACGGGGACACCGGCGAGAAGCAGGAGGCGGCGCTGGCCGCCGCCGACCCGCTGTCGCTGCCGTGGATCGCGGCCGAGCTGGCCAGGCTCGAGGAGATCCTCGCCGACCTCGCCCCCTGAGCCTCGCGGCGGCGCGTTCCCCGGGGTAGGTGTTTGCCTACCCCGGGAAGTAGACGCCCGCCCATTGGCGCGACACCGCGGCATGGGCCACGCTGATGGCATGTACCGAGTCCTGGTCGTGGTGGGCGCCGCCGCCTGCTGTTGTCTCATGCTGGCCTGGCGCAGGCCGGCCGGCCGTGACCGGTTCCCGTGGCCCTCGCGGGAACAGCTGCGCGAGATCGGCTGGATGGTCGGCCTGATCGTCCTGGCGCTCTGCGCGGCAGGGGCGGCGTCGGCCGGCGACTTCCGGTGGCCGGCCCTGGCCGCCGTGCCGGCGACCGCGCTGCTGATCCTCTGCGCGCCGCCGCTGGCCCGCAGGCTGGCGCCGCTTGCCCTGGCGGGCGCCGGGCTGGCCGGGATCGTGCTGGCGCTTGCGGCATGGTCGTACCCTGGCATGCCTGTCGGGCCGGCGATCGCACGGTTCGGCGCGTGGCGTGCCGCGGTGCTGGTGCAGTCCTGCGTGTTCCTCGCCGCGGGTGTCTGGCTGCTCTGGCGCAGCAGGAACGCCGGCCCCGGCCTGGCCGGGGGGGCCGGGGCCGGCGGCCAGTGGCCACGGCGGCGCGCGGCCGCCCTGCTCCTGGTGCCGGCCGCGGCGCTCCTGGTCATCCTGATCTGCCGGCAGCACGGCCATCCCGCGTGGCTCGCCGCCGCGGCGGCCGCCGCGGTCGCGCTGATCGTGGTCGTGGGCCTGCCCGCGGCGGCGCCGGACCTGGCGGCGGCCGCGCTGACCGTCCTCGGGCTCTGCGCGCTCACCTACGTCGTGTCGCCGCCGGGCTTCACGGTGCTGGACAGGGCCGTTCCGGCGGACATCTCGTTCGCCGCCCCGGATCCGTCCCCCCTGCGGGTACACCATGCGCTGGTGCAAGCGCTGGCGCGGTCGCTGGGCAGCGGTATGCATTGGCTCCAGGGTTCGCCGGTGCTGTCCTTCTCCAACGTGACCGACGCGCCGCTCGAGCTGGTGGCCGGGATCCAGGGCGCGGCGATCCTGGCGCTCGGGATCTGGCTGGTGCCGCGCACGATCGGGGTGCACGCGCGGACCCTGCTGCGGCCGGACGCCGAGCTGGCGGGCCGGGTGGAGCAGCTGACCCAGACCAGGGCCGACGCGGTGGACACCGCCGCCGCCGAGCTGCGCCGGGTGGAGCGGGACCTGCACGACGGGGCGCAGGCCCGCCTGGTCGCGCTGGGCATGAGCCTGCGGGCCGCCGAGCGGCTGATCCCCACCAGCCCGCAGGCCGCGATCGCCCTGGTCGCCGAGGCCAGGGAGGCGTCCTCCAAGGCGCTGACCGAGCTGCGGGACCTGGTCCGCGGCATGTACCCGCCGGTGCTCGCCGACCGCGGCCTGGCCGACGCGGTGCAGGCGCTCGCCCTGGACACCCCGGTCCGGACCGAGACCGACATCGACTTGCCCGGCCGGCTCGACCAGCCGGTCGAGTCCGCCTGCTACTTCGCGATCGCCGAGGCGCTCACCAACGCGGTCAAGCACTCCGGCGCCAGGCTGGTGCAGATCCGGATCCGGCACTCCGGCCGCCCCGCCCCCGGCGTGCTGCGGATCGAGGTCACCGACAACGGGACGGGCGGCGCCGACCCGGCCAGGGGCAGCGGCCTGCAGGGCGTCGAGCGGCGGCTGGCTACCTTCGATGGCATCCTGGCCGTGAGCAGCCCACCCGGCGGCCCGACCATGATCGTCATGGAGATACCGTGCGCCTTGTCATCGCGGAGGACCTGTTCCTGCTGAGGGACGGGCTGGTCCGGCTGCTCGAGGCGCACGGCTTCGAGATCGCGGCCGCCGTCGACAGCGCCCCCGGCCTGCTGCACGCGCTGCTGGAGCACAAGCCGGACGCCGCCGTCGTCGACGTCCGGCTGCCGCCAACGTTCACCGACGACGGGCTGCGGGCCGCGATCGAGGCCCGGCGCCAGGTGCCCGGGCTGCCGGTGCTCGTGCTCTCCCAGTACGTCGAGCAGCTCTACGCCCGCGAGCTGCTGGCCGACCAGGCAGGCGGGGTCGGCTACCTGCTCAAGGACCGGGTCTTCAACGACGACAGGTTCGTCGACGCGATCCGTGCCGTCGCCGGGGGCGGCACGGTCATGGACCCCGAGGTCGTCTCCAAGCTGCTGGGCCGCCGCGCCAGGGACGAGCCGATCGCCCGGCTGACCGCGCGGGAGCGCGAGGTGCTCGAGCTCATGGCCGAGGGCCGGTCCAACAGCGCGATCGCCCAGCGGCTGTTCATCTCGGAGAAGGCGGTCGGCAAGCACAGCACGAGCATCTTCACCAAGCTGGACCTGGCCCCGTCGAACGACGACAACCGCCGGGTGCTGGCCGTTCTGGCCTTCCTGAATTCCTGAGCTCCGGCGGCAGTGACTCTGGGCAGGGAGCGGCGTACCGTGATAGGCGGACCCGGGTCGGTGTCGACGGTGAAGAGTGGGCAGCAAGGATGAAAGCCCAACCACCCGCGATTGGGGCAGAGAGCCCAGCGCAGAGGTTCCGCCCGCGACACCCCGGGTCCGCCAGCCGGGCGCCCGGGTGCCTAGCCGCCGTGAACCCGGAACCTCCCGCCGTGCTCGGCGACGTAGCCGCGGCCGACCGCCTCGGCCTGGGCCCTGGTGGCGTAGCCCATCGTCCGGCCGATGTCCATGGCGGCCTGGCCGGGACGGGTCCAGATCACGTGCCACGGGCCGCCCTGCGGCCCGCTGAGCCGCCGGCCGATCTCCCCGATGACCGCGTCGCGCAGGCCGCCGTCATGGCCGGCCCCCGATGGCAGGCTGGCCTGCCGGAAGTAATCCTCGGTGTCCACGCTGCCATCGAGCTCGTCCCAGGAGGAGACGTCGCTGGGGACCTGGCCGCTGGCCTGGTCCTCCCTGATCATGGCCATGATGGCGTCGGCGTAGCGCTGGATTTCCTGGGTGTCGGTCATGACCTGCCTCCTCGGTGCGGCCCGTTAGCCCGGATTGGTCAGCCTTATCACCACTGTCGCACCGGCCCGCCCGGCGGGCAGGGCCGAAAGCCCCGGCTTCCCGGGACCTCGGCCCGCTGTCAGCGGCCGCCGCTGCGGGCACCGTAGGAGGCAGAAGGTGATCCCGTCAGGTGCAGCCCGCGAGGAAGCGGGCCTGTCCCGGTTGGAGGGTGATATGCCAGGGCAATTGATCGATCATGCCGGGCTAGAGATCCTGCCGCTCGAGGACTGCCTGCGGCTGCTGGCCTCGGTCCCGGTAGGGCGGGTCGGCTTTCGCGCCGACGGCGAACTGATGGTGCTGCCGGTCAATCACGCCCTCGACGGGCAGGATGTGGTCTTCCGCACGGCCCGCGGCTCCAAGCTGTCCGCGGCGGAGGAGTACAGCCTGGTCGCCTTCGAGGCCGACGACTACGACCCGGAGACCCGGAGCGGGTGGAGCGTCGTGGTCAGCGGCCACGCCGAAGCGGTGTACGAGGACGCCGAGATACAGCGGCTCTCCCGGCTGGGCCTGCAGCCATGGGCCACCGCCGTCGACCGCCCGTTCTGGATCCGGATCCGGGCCACGTCGGTGAGCGGGCGGCGGATACCGGCGACCGGCTGACAGAGGCGTGAGATGGCGCGGCGAGTGCAGGGCTGGCGGAAGCTCGCGGGGGCGGCGTGGGGTAACCCGTCGGACCCGCAGTTCTTCGGCGACCTGGAGCTGGACGCGGGCCCGCTGCTGAGCTACGTCGAGGAGGTCCGGCGGGCCACCGGCGTACACATCACGATGACCCATCTTGTCGGCCGGGCGGTCGCGCAGGGCCTGGCGGCGGTGCCGGAACTGCAGGTCCGGCTGGCTCGCGGCCGCGAGCACGACCGGGGCAGCGTGGACGTGTTCTTCATCGTCACCACCGCGGGCGGGCAGGAGCTGACCGGCGTCAAGATCCATTCCGCCGACCGCAAGTCCGCCGTCGAGATCGCCGAGGAGCTGAACCGCCGCTGCGCCGCGATCAGCGCCGGCGACGACCCGGAACTCGGCCGCGGCAAGGCCCTGCTCACGAAGCTGTCGCCGCGGCTGCTGCGCGCTTCCCTGCACGTCGGCGCGTGGCTCACCTCCGACCTCAACCTCGACCTCGGCCGCCTCGGCCTGCCGCGGCAGGCGTTCGGTGGGGCCATGATCACCTCCGTCGGCATGTGGGGCGTCGGCCACGCGTACTCGCCGCTGGCCCACTACTACCGGGTGCCCCTGCTCGTGCTCGTCGGCGCCGTCCGCAAGATGCCGGCGGTCGTCGGGGATGAGGTCGTCGTGCGCCCGATGCTGACGGTGACCGCGACGTTCGACCACCGCTACGTGGACGGGTATCACGCGGCACAGTTCGCCCAGGCCGCGCGCTGCTACTGCGAGGACCCGGCCCGTTTCGAGCCCGCCCTGCCCGGCAGCCCGGTGGCCTAGCGGCGGCGGCCCCAGCCTGTGGCGGCAGCCTGCACTGGCAGCAACCTGCCGTGGCGGCAGCCTGCAGTGGCAGCAACTTGCCGTGGCGGCAGCCTGCAGTGGCAGCAACCTGCCGCGGCAGCAACCTACAGCGGCAGCAGCTCGGGGCGCTTGGGCGGGATGCCGTCGCCCGAGGAGACGCCGCGCAGCCGCCTGCCCACCCAGGGCACGGCGTACTCCCTGGCCCAGCGCGCATCGAGCCGCCGCGCCGCGAGCCAGCCTGCGGTCTGGGACAGGACGGCCGCGCGGGACCTTTCGGCCTTGGCCAGCACGACCCCGGGGGTGAGGCGCGCCGGCAGCGGCTCCCGCCAGTCCTCGTCCACGCTCAGGCCCATGACCTCGCACGCGCGCAGCGCCACCCGGTGGTGGCCGTCCGCGCTCAGGTGCAGGCGGTCCTGGCTCCACTCGCGCGGGTCGTCCAGCACCCGCATCGACCAGAGGTCAACCAGGTAGCAGTCGTGCCGGTCGGCGACCGCGCGCAGGTGCATGTTGTAGGCGGCCACCTTGCCGCGGATCAGGCGCACCAGCGGGAACGTGCGCGGGTCGAAGCCGGTGAACACCAGCGCCTCGCTGCCGGCCACCCGCAGGTCCGCGACCGCCGCCCCGAACGCCTCGGCCAGGGCATCGGGATCGGCCCTCGGCCTGAGCAGGTCGTTGCCGCCCGCCGCGATGCTGACCAGGTCGGGAGCCATGGCGATGGCGGCCGGCACCTGGCCGGCCACGACCTCCCTGACCACCTTGCCGCGCACCGCGAGGTTCGCGTAGCGCAGCCCCGGCTGCTCGGCCGCGAGGCGCTCGGCGAACCTGTCCGCCCAGCCCCGGTAGCCCAGCCCCCAGTGGCCGGGCCCGTCCGGGTAGGGGTCCCCGAGGCCTTCGGTAAAGCTGTCCCCCAGCGCGACGAAGGAGCCGATCTCCGGCAACGTGTCCCGCATTTACCCACCTGTTCCGCTGTCCTGCCTGCCCCCGTGGCAGCCTTGATGAGGAAAGGCTAACCAGGCGCCCGGGCGGCCGCGGAGCGGGGCCGCCCAGGGGCCGGGCCAGGCAAGGAGGCGCCGGGCCGCCCAGGCGCCGGGCCAGGCAAGGATCAGCCTGGGTCGGCCGGGACTACCGTGAACGGGTAGCGCTGCGCGAACTGCATCACCCTGTCGTTCCTGACCGCCCGCCAGAGCTTGGCGGCGAGCCGGGTGCGCAGGTCTATCGGCTGGGTGTAGCCCGCGTCGGCTGAGCCGGTGGTGGGCACGTCGATGGACACGCCGCCCCCGCTCGCCAGGTGCGCCAGGCTCAGCGCCAGGCTGACGAGCTGCGAGTTGCTGATGTCGCTGTCCACGCTGACCGCGTGCACCACCGCGTCGAGCACGCGCCAGTCCGTCGCGACGAAGTAGCGCTTGCTGGCAATCTTGTGCAGGATCGCCCGGAGCAGGTTCTCCTCCAGCTCCGTGCGGGTCACCTGGCTGACCGCCACCTGGCGCACATAAGGAATCGCGTTGTAGCCGGTGATGCGGTTCACCCCGGCGTGGAAGTAGACACCAAAGCTGAGGACCGGGTACGGCACGGTCACATCGACGCCGCCCATTGAATCCACGACCTCGCCAAGCCCGGAGAATACGATCCGCGAGTAATGGTCGATGCGGATATCCGTGAGATCCTCGAGCGTCCGGATCAGCAGCGACGGCCCGCCGATGGACTCGACCACTCCGAGCCTTTGCTGTCCGTGACCCGGCACGCTGACGAGCAGGTTCGCGGGGAACGATATGGCGGCCCCGCCCTGGTGATCGGTGTCCAGGTGCAGCAGTTCGATCAGGCCGGTCTCCTCGTCCTGCCCGGGGAACGGCCCGGACGCGGTGAGCAGGACGTTTAAGCTCCCCGGCTGCGCGGCGGGCTGGTCCTTGGCGTCCAGCGCGGCCACCTGAATCCGCTGCACGCTGCTGGCCAGGTGGTTGAGGTACAGGTAGCCGCCGCCGGCCAGCACGCCGGCCACCACGGCCAGGCTCGCCCCGGCCGCGACAACGATCCGCCTGAGCCGCCGCCGCTTCCCCTTCTTTGGTTTGCCGGGCTCGGGCCCGCGGGCTTCCTTCGCTTGCCGCGTGTAGAAGTCCTGTGTCGACGTTCCGGACATTCCCGTTCCCCCCCGAAGCTGTTATAGGGCCAAACCCTGCCCAGTGCCGTGAGTCATTTTCTTTTTGGCTACTTAATGCATGTTCTCAAGTACGCAGAGTAATGTAGCCGACGCGGCGGCCGCATGCCAGCTATAGCGCGCCGCATACCGCCAGTGGGTTCAGGGAGCTAACCAGAACGGGGAACTCGTGAGCAACGGGGTGCTGCGTGGCGGTATGCCTCCGCAGGAGGCTGCCATTTCCCGGATCCGGCAGCGGGCGAGCCGGACGGCCGCGGAACTCGGCTACGACACAGCCGTCTGGATCCTGGGCATGCTCGCCGCGGCCTGGGTCACCCGTGACCTTTCCGCCGCGGCGTTCGTCCGCTCGTTCGAGTTACGGGTGACGGTGGCCGCCTGCGTGCTCTCGCCCGCGTCTGGCCTGATCGCCGGGCTGTACCGGAGCCGGTACCGGCGCGGGAGCCTCGACGAGGTGGTCGGGGTCTGCGCGGCGGCCTTAGGCACGTGCGCCTCGCTGATCGCGCTGACGGACGTCATCGTTCCCGGCCAGCGCTCACCCCTGGCGACCGTCGCGGGCGCGGCGGTGTTCGCCGTGCTCGCGATGCTCGGCGCACGCTACGTGCTGTTCGCCGTCCGGCAGCGGATCCGGCCGCCCTCGTCCGCGCACGCCGCCGTGAAGATCATCGTGTTCGGCGCCGGCGAAGCGGGCAGCCAGTTAGTCCGCAGCCTGCTTGCCCGGCCAGAGGCGGAGTATCTGCCGGTGGCGATGCTGGACGACGACCCGGACAAGCGCCGGCTGCGCATCTTCGGCGTGCCCGTGCTGGGGGACCGCACCGCGATGGCCGCGGCGGCGGCAAGGACCGGCGCGACGGTGCTGGTCATCGCCATCGCACGGGCGAGCGGCACCGCGATACGCGACCTCACGGCCGAGGCCGAGCGGTGCGGCCTGGTCCCCAAGGTCATCCCGTCGATCACCGAGCTGCTCAGCGGCGTTGCCCGCATCGAGGGAGTGCGCGACCCGCGGATCAGCGACCTCCTCGGCCGCCGGCCGGTGCAGACCGACGTGGCGTCGGTCGCGGGCCACTTCGCCGGCAAGCGGATCCTGGTCACCGGGGCCGGGGGATCCATCGGGTCCGAGCTCTGCCGCCAGCTGCACCGCTTCGGGCCGGCCGAGCTGATCATGCTGGACCGTGACGAGTCGGCGCTGCACGCCGTTCAGCTTGCCCTGCACGGCCGCGCGCTGCTGGACTCCGACGGCTCGGTGCTCGCCGACATCCGCGACCCGCGCCGGATCCGGGAGGTGTTCGAGCAGTTCCGCCCGCAGATCGTGTTCCACGCCGCCGCGCTGAAGCACCTGCCGCTGCTCGAGCGCTACCCGGCCGAGGCGGTGAAGACCAACGTGTGGGGGACGTGGACCGTGCTCGAGGCCGCCGCAGCCGGCGGCGTCGAGTCGTTCGTGAACATCTCGACAGACAAGGCCGCCGACCCGGTCAGCGTGCTCGGCTACTCCAAGCGCGCGGCCGAGCGGCTCACCGCCTACATGACCGGCCATGCCGCGGGCATATACCTGAGCGTGCGGTTCGGCAACGTGCTCGGCAGCCGTGGCTCGGTGCTGACCGCGCTGAGCGCGCAGGTCGCCGCCGGCGGCCCGGTGACGGTGACGCACCCCGAGGTGAGCCGCTACTTCATGACCGCCGACGAGGCGGTCCAGCTGGTGCTGCAGGCCGCGGTCATCGGCCGGGACGGCGAGGTCCTGGTCCTCGACATGGGCGAGCAGGTCAAGATCGCTGACATGGCCCGGAGGCTGGTCGCGACCGTGCCGCGGCCGGTCGACATCGTCTACACCGGCCTGCGGCCCGGCGAGAAGCTGGCCGAGGACCTGCTGGGCGAGGGCGAGCAGGATGAGCGCCCGTACCACCCGCTCATCCGGCACGTCCCGGTCGCGCCGCTGGCGCCGGAGGCCATCGCCCGCCTGGACCCGGGCGACTGCCCGGCCGGCCTGCGGGCGGCGCTGGCGGACTGCGCCGGCCGGGCCGCCGGGTCCGGCGGGTCCGGC
>JASHPR010000430.1 GCA_030038015.1 Streptosporangiaceae bacterium | reverse complement strand
ACCAAGCTCGGCATGACCCAGGTCTTCGCCGACGACGGCAAGATCGTGCCCGTCACGGTCGTCGCGGCGGGCCCCTGCGTCGTCACCGCCGTGCGGACGCCGGACGCCGACGGCTACTCCGCCGTCCAGCTCGGCTACGGCGAGGTTGACCCGCGCCGGGTGAACAAGCCCGAGGCGGGCCACTTCATGAAGGCCGGCGTCACCCCGCGCCGGTACCTGGTGGAACTGCGCACCGATGACGCGTCGGACTATCGCCTCGGCCAGGAGGTCACCGCCGAGGTGTTCTCGCCCGGCGAGCTGGTGGACGTCACGGCCAGGAGCAAGGGCAAGGGCCTGGCCGGCGTCATGAAGCGGCATGGCTTCCGCGGCCTGGGCGCCTCGCACGGCACCCAGCGCAAGCACCGTGCGCCCGGGTCGATCGGCGGCTGCGCCACCCCGGGCCGGGTGTTCAAGGGCGTGCGGATGGCCGGCCGGATGGGCGGCGTGCGCGCCACCGCCCTCAACCTGACCCTGCACGGCGTGGACGCCGACCGCGGGCTGCTGCTGATCAGGGGCGCGGTACCCGGGCCGGCCGGCGGGCTTGTGCTGGTCCGCGGCGCCGTCAAGACCCCGGCCGTGAGCCGGTAGGAGGGGCGATGAGCGACCCGAGCGAGCGGAGCGCGACAGTCAGCGTCGTTTCCCCGTCCGGCACGGCCGGCGCGACCGTCGGCCTGCCTGCGGAGATCTTCGGCGCGAAGGTGAACGTGCCGCTGATCCACCAGGTGGTGGTGGCGCAGCAGGCTGCGGCCCGGCAGGGCACGCACGCCGTGAAGAACCGCGGCGCGGTCCGCGGCGGCGGCAAGAAGCCGTACCGCCAGAAGGGCACCGGCCGCGCCCGCCAGGGCTCGATCCGCGCGCCGCAGTTCACCGGCGGCGGCGTGGTGCACGGGCCGGTGCCCCGGTCCCACGAGCAGCGGACGCCCAAGAAGATGAAGGCCGCCGCGCTGCGCGGCGCCCTGTCCGACCGGGCCGCCCACGGCCGGGTGCACGTGGTGAGCGGCTTCACCGACGGCGACCAGCCGCGGACCTCCGAAGCGCTCGCCGTGCTGGTCTCGGCGACCGGCGTGCCGCCGTCGGCGGCACCGGTGCTGGTCGTGGCCGACGCCGCCGACGTGGTCACCTGGAAGAGCCTGCGCAACGTGCCGGGCGTGCACCTGCTGGACCCGGGCCAGCTCAACACCTACGACGTGCTGGTCAGCGACCACGTGGTGTTCACCGAGCCGGCCCTGGCCACATTCGTGGCGAGGGCAGGGGCCGGTTCCCGCCAAACCCCGACCCACCTCCAGCCTGAGGACGCAGCGCCGTGAGCAAGATGGTCAACCCGCGGGACATCCTGATCAAGCCGGTCATATCGGAGAAGAGCTACCGGCTGGCCGACGACGGGAAGTACACGTTCATCGTCGCCCCTGGGACCAACAAGACCCAGATCAGGCAGGCGGTGGAGGCCGTGTTCCGGGTCAAGGTGACCGGGGTCAACACGGTCAACAGGCAGGGCAAGCGGCGCCGGACGCGTTTCGGCTGGGGCAAGCGGCCGGACACCAAGCGCGCGATCGTGACCCTCGCCGAGGGAGAGCGGATCGATATCTTCGGCGGCCCGGTCAGCTGACGGGCGATCCATAGGAGCTTGAGCACACATGGCAATCCGTAAGTACAAGCCGACGACGCCGGGCAGGCGTGGCGCGAGCGGCTCGGACTTCTCCGAGATCACCAGGGACGAGCCGGAGAAGTCGCTGGTGCGCCCGCTGTCCTCGCAGGGCGGCCGGAACGTGTACGGCCGCATCACCGCGCGCCACCAGGGCGGGGGGCACAAGCGCTCCTACCGGCTGGTCGACTTCAGGCGGGCAGACAAGGACGGCGTGCCTGCCAGGGTCGCGCATATCGAGTACGACCCGAACCGCACGTCCAGGATCGCGCTGCTGCACTACGCCGACGGGGAGAAGCGCTACATCCTCGCCCCGGCGGGGCTGAAGCAGGGCGACACGGTGGAGAACGGCCCGGGCGCCGACATCAGGACGGGCAACTGCCTGCCGCTGCGGAACATCCCGACCGGCACGGTCGTGCACGCGATCGAGCTGAGGCCGGGCGGCGGCGCCAAGATCGCGCGTTCGGCGGGCTCGGGCGTGCAGCTGCTGGCCAAGGAGGGCAAGATGGCGCACCTGCGCATGCCCTCCGGCGAGATCCGGCTCGTGGACGCCACCTGCAGGGCAACGGTCGGCGAGGTCGGCAACGCCGAGCAGGGCAACATCAAGATCGGCAAGGCCGGCCGGAACCGGTGGAAGGGGCACCGCCCGTCCGTCCGCGGCGTCGCCATGAACCCCGTCGACCACCCGCTGGGCGGCGGCGAGGGCAAGAGCTCTGGCGGCCGCCACCCGGTCAGCCCCTGGGGGAAGCCCGAAGGGCGCACCCGCAGGGCCCACAAGCCAAGCGACCGGCTGATCACCCGCCGGCGCAGCAAGAAGAAGCGGTAGGAGCACCTGTCCATGCCTCGTAGCCTGAAGAAGGGCCCTTTCGTGGACGACCACCTCATGAAGAAGGTGGACGCCCAGAACGACAGGGGCACCAAGAACGTGATCAAGACCTGGTCCCGTCGCTCCATGATCGTTCCCGCGATGCTGGGCCACACGATCGCCGTGCACGACGGCCGCAAGCACGTGCCGGTGTTCATCACAGAGTCGATGGTCGGCCACAAGCTCGGTGAGTTCGCGCCCACCCGCACCTTCCGCAGCCACGTGCGGGACGACCGGCGCAGCCGCCGTTAGTTAACAGAGAGCGAGACAGCGATGGAAGCCAGGGCAAAGGCGCGGTTCGTGCGGATCACGCCGCGCAAGGCCCGCCGGGTGGTGGACCTCATCCGCGGGCTGCCTGCCGACCAGGCACAGGCGGTGCTCACCTTCGCGCCGCAGTCGGCGAGCGACCCGGTCGGGAAGGTCCTGGCCAGCGCGATCGCCAACGCAGAGCAGGCGCGCCTGGACACGTCCGCGCTCGTGGTGAGCCGCGCCTGGGTGGACGAGGGGCCGACCGCCAAGCGGTTCCGGCCCCGGGCGCAGGGCCGCGGCTACCGGATCAACAAGCGCAGCAGCCACATCACGGTCATCGTCTCCGACGAGGGCGGCGACCGGGCCGGGCGGGGTGCTGCAAACCGCAGGGAGAGGACCCGCTAGTGGGCCAGAAAGTGAACCCGCACGGGTTCCGCCTCGGCATCACCACCGACTTCAAGAGCACGTGGTATGCGGACAAGCTGTACAAGGATTACGTCGCCGAGGACGTCGCGATCCGCCGGATGCTGCAGCGCGGCATGGAGCGGGCCGGGATCTCGAAGGTGGAGATCCAGCGGACCAGGGACCGGGTCCGGGTCGACATCCACACCGCCCGGCCGGGCATCGTGATCGGCCGCCGCGGCGCCGAGGCCGACCGGATCCGCGGCGACCTCGAGAAGCTGACCGGCAAGCAGATCCAGCTGAACATCCTCGAGGTGAAGAACCCCGAGATCGACGCGCAGCTGGTCGCGCAGGGCGTGGCGGAGCAGCTGTCCAGCCGGGTGTCGTTCCGGCGGGCGATGCGCAAGGCCATGCAGACCGCGATGAAGGGCGGCGCCAAGGGCATCCGGGTGCAGTGCGCGGGCCGCCTGGGCGGCGCGGAGATGTCCCGCTCGGAGTTCTACCGCGAGGGGCGGGTGCCGCTGCACACGCTGCGCGCCGACATCGACTACGGCTTCTACGAGGCGCGCACCACCTTCGGCCGGATCGGCGTGAAGGTGTGGATCTACCGCGGCGAGGCCGCGCAGACCCGGGCCGAGCGGGAGGCCGCCGCGGCCGCGCTGCGCGCCGGGCAGCGCCCCGGGCGGGACCGGGAATCCGGCCG
>JASHPR010000429.1 GCA_030038015.1 Streptosporangiaceae bacterium | reverse complement strand
CCTAGTCCCGGTCATCGCCACCGCCACCGGCGCACTGGCCCCGGTCACCGGCGCACTGGCACCCGTCACCGGCGCCCTCGCCCCGGTCACCGGCACTGCCGCCCCAGTCACTGGCACGGCCGTCCCGGTCGCAGCCGGGGCGCCTGGCGGGGCCGGCCCGGACGTGGGCGGCGTGATCAGTTCGCTTGAGGCCGAGGCCGGTCCGGCGGCGCGGGCGGGGCGGCCACGGGAGGAGGCGGTGACGGCGCACCGATCTCGTCTGCTCCGCCGCTTCCGTCCCTGGCTGGCGGCCCGGGCAGCGGCGCAGGCGGCGCAGGCGGCGCAAGCAGCGCCGGCGGCTCTGGCGGCAGCGGCGGCGGGCTGCAGGGCAGCGCCGCTGCCGCTCTGATCACGTTGCTGACTCTCGTCTTGCTGCGGCTGGCGCGTCGTGCCGCCGCCAAGCCGATCTGGCGTGCCTACCTGCCGGAGGTGCCGCCAGCTTAAGTCCTTTCCTTCCTGACCGATTTGCCCTTTCGGCGTCCCGGCCCAGCAACGCCGGGCGCTGATCCCCCAGGAAGGAAAGTGACAGCACTGTGCGTATGCGGACGAAGTCCGCGGGCGTGGTGATCGCCTTCAGCATTCTGCTGATCCTGGTGACGGTCGGCTTTAAGGATCCCCTCCGCCCAGCCCAGGCGAGCATCCGCAGCGCGGATGGTACTGAGATCACTCTGACCAGCACGCTGAGCGCCGCCGAGGCTCCCGCAACGACGGCGAGCCCGAGCACGAGGTATGTCGTGCAATACGGCGACACGTTGTCCGGCATCGCGGCCGCGCTGGACGTGCGCGGCGGCTGGCCGGCTCTTTACGCAGCCAACCGGCCGCTGATCGGCCCCAATCCCAACATCATCCAGCCCGGCACCGTTCTGGTCCTGCCCGGCCAGAGGCCGCCATTGCGGTACACGATCGCGTCCGGTGGCACGTTGTCGGTCATCGCGGCCGCGCTCGGCGTGCGCGGCGGCTGGCCGGCTCTTTACGCAGCCAACCGGACGGTCATCGGCCCCGATCCGAACACCATCCATCCCGGAACCGTGCTCACGATCCCGGGCCCGGCAGCGCCGTCGCCGCCCCGGGCAAACAACGGCCATCACCGGCACCGGGCGCCGCTCGCACCGGCCAGTCGACGGCACCGGCGTCTGCCAGTCAGCAAGAGAGCGAAACCCGCCGTCGGCATGCCGCGGTGGCTGAAGATCATGCTGCTGGCCGTGGGCCTGCTCGCCGTGGCTGCGTTCCTCGCCGAGCCGGTGCTCGTGATCCGCCGGCGCGGCCGGGCCCGCACCGGGGCCGCACCGCTCCGCACGGCCGACTCCGGCGAGCGGCCGGGTCCGTCAGGACTTGCCGCGGAGAAGGGCCGCATCGTCCTGGCCGACTACGACCAGATCGTCGTGGCATGCTCGGGGCCCGACGACACGGTCTACGTGCTCCGGCCACCCGGCGAAGACCCCAGGGCGATCCTGCGGGCCGCCCGCCTGGTGCTGCCGGAAGGGCCCTACGGGGAGCTGGCCGACCAGCTTGGGGCGCCTGCCAGCTGGCCGATGGAGCACCCGATGGAGGAGGAGGAGTAGACGAACAGGCAGCGCTAACCGTCTTTCGGCTCCCGTGCAGACCTGTTCCTGAGCGATTCGACCAGGGCGGCAACGTGACGCCGGTCCTCGGGCGTCAGTTCGTCGATGCTGGCGATCAGGAGCTCCCGCTCCCGGTCGCCCAGGCGTTCCTGCTCGGCCGGGACCCCGTCGTAGTAGTGCAACCCGGTGGACTCGGCTGCGGCGGCGCGGACCGCTGACACCGGCACGTCGAGCCCCTTGGCGAGCCCATCGATCGTGGCCGGGCGCGGGGGCCGGGCCAGGTTCCGCGTCATGGCGAGGGTATAGACGGTCGACCGGGGCAGCCCGCCGCGCCGGGCGACCTCTCCGTAGGAAAGGCCTCGCTCGCGCAGCCGCTCCTGGATCAAGCGCTGAAGCGGGTTTATTGCGTACTCGGGCGCTGGTGCGACTGGAGTGCGCGCTTGAGGGAGATCTCGTTCATCCCCCGCCGCGTGCGCCGTCATAACCACTAACCTAGCCCGTCTTGGTCCGGTGAGCTCAGTCGCGATCCTCAGCGTGGACCGAGCTCACATCGTAGTGTGCGGTGGTAGCCGTACGGTACGTGCGTCGGAGAACGCACGGCAGGCCGTGGCCCGGCGCCACAGGGGTGCCGGGCGGGCCGCAGACCCCCGTGCGGCCGCAACCCCGGGCTTCCCGGGCGCCTGGCCCCGGGGGGCGGATAGTCCCCGAAGGAGGCACCATGTCCACTGCCGTGACGATGCAGGAGCTCGAGCTCGAGCCCGGCCTGCGGCGTCACGCCCGGATCGTGATGACCGGCTGGGTGGTGTGCGTCATCCCGCTGCTCGCGTTCACCATCGGGTACTTGCTGCTGCACCTCCCCGGGATCGACCGGGCGCTGTGGCGCTCCGCCAGCCTGCAGGCCCACCTCGTGACCGCCGCGATCCCCGGCCACCGCTAAGCGCCGGCCGTGCTCGACGCGGTCGGCGCCGCCATCCTGACCTTGCCGCTCGGTGGATCGCTGTACGTCGCGATCGGGGTGGCCCGGCGGGCAGTCTCCGCGGGCCGGCGATGGTCCGCCGGCCGTCCAGCCCGCCGTTTCGTGGCCGCCGCAGCCGGGCTGTCCTGCCTTGCCGCGCTGGCCGTCCTCTGGACCGTTCAAGGTCAATTCCGGGGCTGGTAGCCGCCTGCCGCTAGCCGCAGGCTGCTCAGCATTGACCGATCCTCAGCGCGATTGTACGTTGGTAACCGTACAGCCTGTGCGCTGAAAGGCGTGCAGGAGGTCGCGGCACTCGTCCCGCTTCCGGCGGGGGGCCTCGGCCGGCCGGGTGCTCCGGACGCACCCGGCCGGCCGACGGGGTGAGCCGCCCGGCGAGTACACGCGGCGGCCGCGTCAGCCCGCAGCCTCGTCGCTGCCGCCGCCGGGCGGCGTAGCTGACCACACCCGCCGCCTTCTGGACCGTTCAAGGTCGATCCCACGGCTGGCAGGCCGCCCAGCACCGGACCCCTGCTAACCGCCGAAGATGTGGTCACAGGCGCGAGCCGCGGCCTTTCCGTCGTCCAGCGGGCAGAACTTGGCCGTGAACGCCTCGTAGGCGGCGTGGTGTGCCGAGGCCACCGAATCGATGTCGCCGATCGCCGCGACCACCTCGTCGGACGTGGTGAGCAGCGGGCCGGGCGCCTCCGCCTCGAAGTCGAAGTAGAACCCGCGGAGGTTGTCGCGGTACTGCTCCAGGTCATAGGCGAAGAAGACGATGGGCCGGCCGGTCGGCGCGAAGTCGAACATCACCGACGAATAGTCCGTGACCAGGACGTCGCTGATCAGGAACAGCTCCGAGATGTCCGGGTAGGCGGTCACGTTGATGGCGAAGTCGGGCCTGGTGCCCTCCGGCACGTCCTCGGCCATGTGGTGATGCCCCCTGATCAGGAACACATGGTCGTCACCCAGCTGCCGCCAGGCGCGCTCGAGGTCGAGCCTGAAGTCGAAGCGGTACCTGCCCGAGGCGTAGTACTGGTTGTCCCGCCAGGTCGGCGCGTACAGCACCACCCGTTTTCCTTCCGGCAGACCCAGCCGCCGCCGGACACTGGCCGCGATGCGGTCGGCGTCGCCGCTGCGCAATAGGTCGTTTCTCGGGTAGCCGGACTCCAGGATCTCGCCGTCATAGCGGAAAGCCCGGCGCATGATCGAGGTGCTGAACGGGTTGGGCGACAGCAGCAGGTCCCACTTGGCCACGTCGGCGGCCAGCACGTCGAAGTAGCCCACCCCGCTGATGAACTGCGGCTGGGTGATGTCAAAGCCGATTTTCTTCAGCGGCGTGCCGTGCCACGTCTGCACGTACACCTGGCCATCCCGCTTGTGATAGTTCATGCCCATGTCGTCGTTGGCGATCACGTACGCCGACCGGCCCAGCGCCTCGAAGTAGTCCTCGGTCCCGGTGAGCACGGCCCGCGCGCCGTCGGGAGCGGGCACCGAGTAGTCGGCGACGGCCCAGATGTGCTCGCGGCCATCGCCGCGGCGGCGGAGCTCCTCGGCGATCGCGGCGGGGTTGTCGCCGCACTGCTTTCCCTTCCAGCTCACGAACACCACCGAGTCGCGCAGCGGCAGCTTCTGCTGCAGCGGGTAATAGACACCGCGCAGCATCCGCCGCTGCACCCGGCCGTGCTCGGTGAGCTTGAGCGCCGGGCCGACGGTGAGCATCGGCGTGTCGTACCCGGACGTGGTGAACTGGTAGCTCTTCTGCCCGATGTTGAGCTTGCGGCTGTCGAGGTCGGCCAGGCGCGAGTGGTCATAGCCCGGCACGACCAGCTCACCGCCGGCCGCCCGCTCCCGGCGCAGGAACAGGTCCCAGTACCCGTCCCGCAGCGGCAGCAGCCGGCCGAACGACGGCATGGCGGCCGCGGCGATCTGCACGCTGAACCGGTCGCCGTCGCGTTCGATCGGGACCACGTGCTGCTCGGTCGATGACCGCCGGAGCAGCACCACCTCGAACGAGCCCTCCACGGTGGCGGAGTAGGCGCCGCGCAGCGTCAGCCGCCCGTCCTCCGTCCACGAGTGCTCGTCGATGATCGGGCGCAGCCCGCGGCGCGCGATCAGGACATTGCCGTACCTGGTCCGCTCCACGGCGATCTCCTGGTGGCCTGCCGGGTACTTGAACTCGGCGCGCCCCGCGGGGAACGCCACCCGCAGCCGCTCCTGGCCTTCGGCCTTGACGTAGAGGTCCCACTCGATGTCGGCGTCGCTGACCCCCGCGTCGCCGATGGCGCTGGCCGCGACGTAGCCGCTGCCGCGGTCGGCCCGGCCGACCGCGGTGGACAGGATGCGCAGCGGCATCCGCCCGCGCACCCGCGCGGCGTCGCCGCCGAGCCGCTCGACGGTGGCCGGGAAGCGGTGCGTGGCCGCGCCTTTCGGCCTGGCCAGCAGGATCACGGCGCGGCCCTGCGGGTCCATCGGGCTGACGTCGACGTCGATGACAAGCTCATTGCCCGCGTGATCGCAGCCGCGCAGCACCGCCGGGGTCCTGGTCACCCCGACCTGCAGCCGCCGCCCGCTCCACCAGGCGCCGAACCTGATCCCCGGGGCCACCTGGAGGAATTCCGGGCGTTCCGCGGGGCCGCGGGCGGGCGTGTGCAGGCGGGCAGGGCGCCACACGCCGTGTCCCCTGACCAGCACGTAACCGGCCCACTCGCCGGTGAGCCAGTGCCGCCCCACGCGGAACCAGCGGGGGCTGATCTCACAGCGGAATCCGGCCCAGTCGTAGTGGTACCTGTGCTGGGCGGACCACGCGTCGGCCTCCGCGTGCCGCAGCGAGCGGGCCCGGACGATGACCGGCAGCCTGCGCCTTGCCACCGGGCGCAAGAAGATGATCTTGGACGCATTCCTCCGCTTGGGGATGTCGACCGAAGGAATGAACGCGCAGCCCGTGATGACCAGGCGCTTCTTGTGCCACTCGATGTCCTCTATGCGGACGAACGGGTCGAGCTCCCGCCAGTACGGCCGGTACACCCTGGCGGGGATCTTCAGGCTGCGGCGCTGGGTGCGGAACGGGAGATCGGCGCGGATGGTGCCGAATCTCCGCACCATCGGCGTGGTCTTGATCGGCTGCTCGGCCTGCCAGGCGTTGAACTCGAGCAGCTGCTCGAGCTGCCCGGCTTTGATCAGGTGATAGGCGAGCTTGTGCGTGGACGGCAGCCTGGCCATCGCCCGCCGGCCGACCTGGCTCAGGTACTGGCGGCCGAGTTCCATGAACTCGGCCTGGTAGGCCTCGCTGGTCCGGGACAGGTCGCAGACGTACAGCCAGAGGTCGTTCACCAGGGCCTTGCGCTGGTGCTCGCGGAGCAGCGCGGCCGAGGCGCGGTCACGCAGGAAGCTGTCGATGTTCAGCAGCGCGGTGATCCGGTCCCTCAGGTTGCCGATATCGGTCCTGGACTGGGTGATCGACAGCGCGCCCTTGCCGCGCTCCCGCCAGTAGTAGATCGTGTCGGGGATCACGTCCACGGCCTTGGCCAGCACGTGCGCCCGGGTCATGGCCTGCAGGTCCTCCCAGGCCCTGACCTCGGGGAAGGACAGCCCGTTGCCGTCCCAGAATGACTTGCGGAACAGCTTGTTCCACACCGAGACGTCCCAGAACAGCTCGGGCGACTTGCTGATATGGGTCCCGATGCGCCTGTTCTTGATCGCCTGAGAGTGCATGCCGGACGGCGTGATTCCCATCGGGCCCACCCGATCGACCCCTCCGGACACGAAATCCGAGCCTGACCGCTGCAGGGTGTGCACCATCACCTCGAGCGCGTGGCTCGGCAGCATGTCATCGGCGTCCACGAACCCGAGGAACTCACCCGTGGCCTGCTCGATGCCGCGGTTGCGGGCGAAACCCGGGCCGCCGTTCGGGACTCTGATCAGGATGAACCGGGGGTCAGAGTCGGCCCGGCGGCGGGCGATCTCCGCGCTGCGGTCGGTGGAGCCGTCGTCCACCATGATGACTTCAAGGCTGGCGTAGGTCTGCCTGGCGATGGACCGGAGGCAGTCCCCGAGCAAATCCTCGTTGTTGTGGAACGGCACGACAACGCTGATCTGCGGAGCCGTCATCTCTGCTCTCTTCCCTGGGCGCGCATGGCCCCTGCGTCTATGCCGGGAAGCCTAGGAGATCAGGCGCAGTGCGAGCCTCATTCGCCGCGCCAGGCGGGCGGGCGCTTCTCGGCGAAGGCGATGGCGCCCTCGGCCGCGTCCGCGGAGGCGAACACCGGGCCGATCACCTCGGCCTGCCGGGCGAACGCCTCGCCGCTGGGCCAGTCCACCGATTCGACGATGACTCGCTTGCTGGCGGCGAGGGCGAGCGGGGCACCCAAGGCTACCTGCGCCGCCAGTTCCCTGGCGCCGGCCAGGGCCTGACCGGTGCCGACCAGCCTACTGACCAGGCCGGCCTGGTGCAGCCGTTCAGCAGGGAAGTGCTCGCCGGTCAGCACGATCTCCATCGCCAGGTGATAGGGGAGCCGGCGGGGCAGCCTGAGCAGGCCGCCGGCCCCGGCAGCCAGGCCCCGCCTGACCTCGGGCAGGCCGAACTTCGCCGTCTCGCTCGCCACGATCAGGTCGCAGCTCAGCACGATCTCAAAGCCGCCGGCCAGCGCGTACCCCTCGACGGCCGCGATCACCGGCTTGACCGGCGGCCGCTCGGTGATCCCGGCGAAGCCGTGGCCCTCCACGACGGGCGCGTCCCCGGTCAGGAACCCCTTCAGGTCCATGCCGGCGCTGAAGGTGCCGCCCGCGCCGGTCAGGATGATCACCCGGACGTCCCTGGCGCCGTCGAACGCGTCGACGGCAGCCGCGATGCCCCGGGCGACGTCCCCGTTGACCGCGTTGCGGGCTTCCGGGCGGTTAATGGTGATGACGGCGATCCCGCCGTCGACCTCGGTGAGAACCGCGTCAGCCATTGCTGCCCCTGCCTCGAGCTACTTGGGCTGGAACCTGATGCCGCCGTCGAAGCGGATCACGTCGGCGTTCATGTAGTCGTTCTCGATCAGCGCGCGGACCAGGTGCGCGAACTCGGCCGCGGTGCCCATCCGCTTGGGGAAGACGACCGGGGCGATCAGCTTGGCCTTGAACTCGTCGGCAGCGGGCCCGGCGCCGTAGATCGGCGTGTCGATGATGCCGGGGCAGATCGTGTTCACCCGCATCCCGATGGCGGCGAGGTCGCGGGCTGCGGGGACGGTCATGCCGATGATGCCGCCCTTGGACGCCGAGTAGGCCACCTGCCCGGTCTGCCCCTCGAGGCCGGCCACCGAGGCGGTGTTGATGATCACGCCGCGCTGGCCGTCGGCGTCGGCGGGCTCGGTCTTGGCCACGGCCGCGGCGCCGATCCGCATCAGGTTGAACGTGCCGATCAGGTTGACGTCGATCACCTTGCGGTACGCGGCCAGGTCATGCGGCGTGCCGTCCCTGCCCACCGTGCGGGCGGCCCAGCCGATGCCGGCGCAGTTGACGATCACACGCAGCGGCGCGCCGAGCGACGCCGCGACGTCCACCGCCGCCTGCACCGACTGCTCGTCGGCGACGTCGGTCCGGGCGAAAACGCCGCCGATCGAGTCGGCCACCGCCTTGCCCTGCTGCTCGTTGAGATCTGCGACCACGACCTGGCTGCCTGCTGCGGCCAGTTCCCGCGCGGTGGCCTCGCCCAGGCCACTCGCGCTGCCGGACACGATCGCCGCGGTTCCGTTGAGTTCCATGGCCGGGAGCTTACTTGGCGGCTCGCGAGCGAACCGAACAGGGTTCGGAAGCAGGGCCGGCCCGGCCGCCCCGCCGGCCAGGTCGAGGATTGTCAGAGCTCGCTGGCATTCTTGGAGAAAGAACGGCGGCCACGGAATGGCCACGCCCGCAGCGGCGCTGGGCCTGAGGAAACCTGAACAGCCTTCCTGGCCGCACAGGAAAGGGGAGGAAGCGGTGCGGAGACACGCCGGAAACCCGTGGCTTGTGCTGCTGGTGGTCTCGCTGGGGTTCTTCATGACCCTGCTCGACCTGACGATCGTTAACATCGCGATCCCCAACATGATCACGAAACTGCACGCGTCCCTCGATGACGTCCTGTGGGTCATCAACGCCTACGCCCTGGTGCTCGCGGTGCTCGTGATCACGGCAGGCAGGCTCGGTGACCTGATCGGGCCGCGCACGCTGTTCTTCGCCGGCGTCGCGGTATTCACCCTCGCCTCCGCGGCCTGCGGGCTGTCCCCCAGCCCGGGCTGGCTGATCGGGTTCCGCGCGGTGCAGGGCCTGGGCGCGGCGATGCTGATGCCGCAGACCCTGACGATCATCACGAACACGTTCCCGCCGGAGCGGCGCGGCGCCGCGTTCGGCGTGTGGGGCGCGGTGGCCGGCGTGGCGACGATCGCAGGGCCCACCCTCGGCGGGCTGCTGGTGACCGCGTTCGACTGGCGCTATATCTTCTTCGTCAACCTGCCGGTCGGCGTCATCGTGCTCGCGCTGACCGTCGCCATCATCCCGGACCTGCGGCTCGGCCGCAGGCACCGGATCGACATCCCCGGGGTGCTGCTGGCCAGCGCCGCGCTGCTCGCCATCTGCTACGGCCTGGTGGAGGGCCAGAGGTACAACTGGGGAACGATCACCTCGTTCATCAGCATCCCGCTGATCCTCGCTTTCGGCGTGGTGGTGCTCGCCGCGTTCCTCGTGTACCAGAAGCTGACCCAGGCCCGGGAGCCGCTGGTGCCGTTCGCCGTGTTCCGGGACCGGAATTTCTCGGTGATGAACTGGGTGTCGGGCGTGCTCGCGGTTGGCATGATGGGGATCTTCCTCCCGTTCACCATCTACCTGCAGTCCGACCTCGGCTTCTCGGCGCTGAAGGCCGGCCTGACGATGGCGCCCGCCTCGCTGCTCTCGATGTTCGTCGCTCCCGGCGCCGGCCGGATGACCGACAAGATCGGCGGCAAGTTCATCCTGATGACGGGGCTGCTGCTGTTCGGCGGCGGGATGGGCTGGCTGGCGCTGATCGCGAAGCCGGCCTCCTCGTGGCAGAGCTTCCTGCCGCCGCTGATCGTGGCCGGGTTCGGCATGGGGTGCGTGTTCGCGCCGCTGGTCACCGTGGCCATGCGCAACATCCAGCCTCAGATGGCCGGCGCCGCTTCGGGCGTGCTCAACACCGTCCGGCAGGTCGGCCTGGTGATCGGCACGGCAGCCGTCGGCGCGCTGCTGCAGAACCGGCTGGTGTCGACCATGACCAGCCAGGCCAGGGCCCGTTCGGTGGCACTGCCAGCCCAAGCGCGCACCAGGTTCATCACGGAGATCCAGAGCTCGGCGAGCAACGGCATCCAGGTCGGTGCCGGGCAAAACGGCGGGATGACCAGGCAGTCGGGCCTTCCCGCGCAGGCGGCCGCCGAGGTTGCCAGGATCGGCCAGGAAGTGTTCGCCTTCGGCTACGTCCAGGCCATGCGCTCGACCATGCTGCTGCCGGTGATCCTGCTCGCCATCGGCGCCGCGAGCTGCCTGGCGCTCCGGGAGCGCGCGCCGAAGCGGGACGCGAAGCCAGGTTCG
Organism: Streptosporangiaceae bacterium; assembly: GCA_030038015.1. Taxonomy (GTDB): domain Bacteria; phylum Actinomycetota; class Actinomycetes; order Streptosporangiales; family Streptosporangiaceae; genus JASHPR01. The sequence continues at coordinate 5,150 of JASHPR010000429.1, read as the reverse complement.
CCCGCCGCCGAGGGCGCGGGGGCGGTGGCCGCCGAGGGGGCGGGAGCGGTGGCCGCCGAGGCCGGCACACCTGGCCAGGCCGGCCTGTCCTGAGGATTCGGCTCCGGAACGGGTACGGCCCGCCAGGTTGCTCCTGGCGGGCCGTACGCGTAGCGGGAGATATGCGGTGCAGATCAGCTCATCGAGGCGAGCACTTCCGGTGCCCACAGGCCGGGAAGCTCCTCCGGGGTGCTGTCGAACGGGAACCGCGAGGCGAACGCGGGCTCCAGGTCGGACAGCCAGATGGCCCCCGGGTCGAACCGGGCGAAAAACGGCTTGCCCACGATCGCCGGGTTGCGGGCCTGGATCATGTGCAGGGCGAACGCCTTCTCGCCCGCGACCTCAACGACCCCGTCGATGCAGACCTTGCCGGGTGTCGCCGACATCGACGGGCCGCGCACCGTTCGGCAGAGCCCAGAGACGCTCGCGTACGCATCCCTGAAGATCTCATGCGCCTGCAGCAGCGGCACCGCGAAGTACCCCTGTGGCCCGGTGTCGCGCTCCACGAACATGTAGTACGGCACCATGCCCATCCGCATCTGGGTCCGCCACATCCCGGCCCAGATCGCCGGGTCGTCGTTGATGGACCTGATCAGGGGCGCCTGGGTGCGGATCACGCCGCCGGCTGAGGAGATCCTGCGCACCGCCTCGCCCACCACGGACGACTCGAGCTCCCGGGGATGGGAGAAGTGGGCCATGATCGCCAGGTTCTTGCCCGCCGCCACGACCTCCCCGAACAGCCGCAGCGTGTCCTCGGCGTCCGGGTCGCTGACGAATCGCTGCGGCCAGTAGCCCAGCGACTTGGTTCCGATCCGGATCGACTCGATCTGCTCCAGCGCCGGGTCGAGCAGCGGCTCGATATACCGCCGCAGGACGGCCTCGCCCATGATCATCGGGTCGCCGCCCGTGATCAGCACGCTCGTCACCTCGGGATGCTGCCTGAGATAGTCGGTGACCCTGCCCATGTCGTCGGTGGCCATCTTGAGGTCCGGCTCATCGACGAATTGCGCCCACCGGAAGCAGTATGTGCAGTATGCGTGGCAGGTCTGGCCCTGCCTGGGGAACACGAGCACGGTTTCCGGATATTTGTGCTGGACCCCGGGCAGCGGTTCGTCGGCGAGCGCGGGGATGTTGAAGGCAAGCTGGCCCGCTGGATGCGGGTTCAGCCGTGTCCGGACGGCGTGCGCGGCGGCCCGGACCTCCATCTCTGGGGCGTTCCGGGCCAGCAGCCCGCCTATCTCCCTGATATCCGCTTCGGGAAGCATGTCCGACTGCGGGAAAACGAGGCGGTAGATGGGGTCGTCTGGAGCCGCATCCCAGTCGATGAGCCGCTCGACGACGTACTCGTTGGTGCGGAAGGGCAGCACCGTAGCCACGGCCCTGACCGCGAGCCGTTCAGCGGCGCTCAGCCCTGCCCGGGTGGTCAGATCGTCCAGGTGCTTGACCGTGTAGGCGCGGAACCGGCGCCCCGGCGATGAGAGGCCGGGTGCCACCTGAGGAAGTCCAGTCACGCATCTCCCTTCGGCGGTTCGCCGCCCGTGGCGAGGTCGCCCGAGCGGACGTCCCATCATCCTGGCGGCAAGATCGCCGCTGTTGGACCGGATAACCTTCAGACGCAGAACGCGGCCTTTGCACCAGTCTGCGCGGCCAACAACTAGGTCACAATCCGAAAACGGTTCCCCGCGGCCTAGCCGCCCCCACGGCTGTCATGGCTCGTCGGTTGGCTTGCGGCCCCTCACCATGGATACGTTCTGATTTTCCTCATGGTTCCCTGTCAGCGGCGGGGCATTCCGGCGTGTCCGTGCCTCCGCCGGCCGGCGCCCCCGGCCGGCTCTCCGTGCCCGCCGGCGGTCTCCGGCGGCCAGCTGCGTCCGCGGGCGCACCGCTAGGTGAGTCCCGGCGATGCGGGGCATATCCGGCGGTGAGAGGCTTGGCGGCATGCGGGAGTCCGTCATGCGGCCGCCGCGCGACGATCCGCAACGGGCGCTCATCGCCGTGGATGCCATGGGCGGTGATCATGCGCCGGCCGAGATCGTTGCTGGCGCTGTCTCGGCTGCCCGGGACGGCATCTCCGTCCTGCTGACCGGCCGCCCCGGGGTCCTGCGACCGCTGCTCACCAAGCACGGGGCGCTTGCCGACATCCAGATCGTGCCCGCGGAAGATTCGATCGCGATGGATGAAGGCGCCCTGGCAAGCTGGCGTCGCCCCCGGTCGAGCATCGCGGTGGCCTGCCAGCTTGTCAGGCGGGGCCAGGCCGACGCCGTCGTCTCGGCCGGCTCGACCGGCGGGGTCGTGTCCACGGCCAGGCTCAGGCTGCGCCCCCTGGCGGGGACGCTCCGCCCGGCGCTCGCGGTGGCGCTGCCGACCAGGCCCCTCCCCACGCTGCTGCTGGACGCCGGAGCGATCGCGGACCCCAAGCCGGAGATGCTGGTTCAGTTCGCCCAGCTCGGCGTGGCCTACGCGCAGACCGCTTACGGCATCGCCGAGCCGCGGGTCGGCCTGCTGACGATCGGCGCCGAGCCGGGCAAGGGGAACAAGCTTGCCCGGCGCGCCCACGAACTGCTTGAGACCGACTTCCCGCATGGCGGGTTGCCGATCAGCTTCATCGGCAACGTCGAGGGCTGCGACCTGCTGGCTGGCAAGGCGGACGTGATCGTGACGGACGGTTTCACGGGGAACGTGGCGCTGAAGGCGCTGGAAGGGGCCGCCAGCTATGCCACCGGGCAGTTGCGGCAGGCACTGGCCCAGTCCCCGGCGGCGCGGATGGGGGCGCTGCTGCAGCGGCGGGGGCTGCGCGAACTTGCCGAACACATGGACGCGGAGACCTACGGCGGCGCTGCGCTGCTGGGGCTGGAAGGCACCGTGGTGATCGCGCACGGGGCGGCGAAGGCGCGCGGCGCCGCGGCGGCCTGCGCACTCGCCGCGAGCCTGGCACGCGGCCAGATCACGGAGAAGATCAGGGAACGGCTGGGGCCGCCGCGAAGCGGCCTTTTCCTCCGCCGCACGTGACGCCGTTAACCGGGTAGCGGCGAGCCGATAGCCTAGGGTCATGACCGATCCGCAGCAGGCCCTGGCACGGCTGGTGGCCGCCGCGCTCGCTGCGGCATTCGGTCCTGAGCACGCGGATGCTGATCCACTGATCCGGCCCTCCCAGTTCGCCGACTACCAGTCGAACGCTGCGCTGCCGCTGGCCAAGCGGCTGGGCCGGGCCCCGCGTGACGTCGCCACCGAGCTGGCCGTCCGCCTCGGGGACAGCGAGGAGATCGAAACGGCCGAGGTCAGCGGCCCCGGGTTCATCAATCTCACGCTGCACGACGACTGGATTGCGGCCGAGGCCACGGGCCAGCTCGGCGATGACCGGCTCGGCGTTGTCCCGGCGAATCCGCCCCAGCGGGTCGTCGTGGACTACTCTTCGCCGAACGTCGCCAGGGAGATGCACGTCGGCCACCTGCGCACGACGATCGTCGGCGACTCGGTCGTGCGCGTCCTGGAGTATCTCGGGCACTCGGTGATCCGGGCGAACCACATCGGCGACTGGGGCACGCAGTTCGGCATGCTGCTGGAGCACCTTCTCGACGTGGGCGAGGAGGCCGCCAACGCGCAGCTCGCCGCTGGCGAGATCAACGCCTTCTACCAGGCGGCCAACGCCAAGTTCAAGGCCGACCCGTCGTTCGCCGAGCGGTCGCGCCGCCGGGTCGTCGCCCTGCAGGCGGGGGATCTTGAGACCCTGCGCCTGTGGACCATGCTGATCAATGACACCAAGAAGTACTACAACACGATCTACGCGCGGCTTGGCGTGACGCTCACGGACGCCGACCTGGCACCGGAGAGCTTCTACAACCCGATGCTGGCCGACGTCTGCGATGAGCTGGAGGCGAAGGGCATCGCGGTGATCAGCGACGGGGCCCTCTGCGCCTTCCCGCCCGGGTTCACCGGCCGGGACGGCTCGCCGCTGCCGCTGATCCTGCGCAAGTCGGACGGGGGCTACGGGTACGCCACCACGGACATGGCCGCCATCCGGTACCGGGTCCGTGAGCTGCACGCGGACCGGCTCATCTACATCGTCGGGGCGGAGCAGTCCCAGCACTTCGAGATGGTGTTCGCCGTGGCCCGCCAGGCAGGCTGGCTCACGGACGCGATCACCGCCGAGCATGCCGCGATCGGGCTGGTCACCGGGGCCGACCGCAAGCGGTTCCGCACCAGGACCGGCAGCTCGGTCAAGCTGAGCGACCTGATCGACGAGGCGGTCGAGCGCGCCGAGGAGGTCATCAAGGACCGGTACGACGACCCCGAGCTTCGCGCCCAGATCGCCGAGGCCGTCGGGATCGGCGCGCTCAAGTACGCCGACCTGTCCGTCGCCCGCGATTCCGGTTACGCCCTCGACTTCGACCGGATGCTGGCGCTGACCGGCAACACCGGCCCTTACCTGCAGTACGCCACCGCGCGGATCCGCTCGATCTTCCGCCGTGCCGGGATCGAGGCCGCCAGTGCCCGCGGCCCGATCGGGCTGACCGAGGACGCTGAGCGGGCGCTTGCCCTGCAGCTGCTCGGCTTCGGCGCGGCGGTCACCCAGGTGTCCGAGCATGCCGAGCCGCACAAGCTGGCCGGCTTCCTGTTCGACACCGCCAGCGCGTTCACCGCGTTCTACGAGAACTGCCCGGTCCTGCAGGCGCCCGACGAGCCGGTGCGCCGCAGCAGGCTGGCCCTGTCCGCGCTGACGCTGCGCGTGCTGCTGGCAGGCCTGGGCCTGCTCGGCATCCCGGTGCCCGAGCGCATGTAGGCCCCCGTTCTGCGGCATATTTTGGGGGGCTTCACAGGCAGCTCCCAGGCTCTGCTGGCTACGGTCCCAGACCGCCCCGGCAGCCTCGATGTCATGGACAACATGCATGAACCGCCAAGCGGCGATCCACAGGATTTCTGGCAGACCCAGGAAATTGGCCAGCCGGCTGGCAAGCCGGGGCCAGGCTGGGGACAGCCATCTGAGCCCGCCGGGCCGCCTTCTCCGCCGTCACCGAGCCGGCCGCGCCGGCACGGCAGGGCGGTCTGGTGGGGCGCCGGGCTCGCGCTCGCCGCGCTGCTGGCCGGCGGCGGGTTCGCCGCCGCCGGGCTGT
>JASHPR010000428.1 GCA_030038015.1 Streptosporangiaceae bacterium | reverse complement strand
TTCGGAGGTGCGGACCAGGATCCGGGCCGTACCCTGACCGCGCATCTCGTCGAGCGTCCCCTGGAACACCAGCTCGCCGGCGCGCATCACGCCCACGTGCGAGCAGATCTGCTCCACCTCGGCCAGCAGGTGCGAGGACACGAACACCGTCGTGCCGTCGGCGGCGATCTGCCGGATCAGGGCGCGGACCTCGCGGGTGCCCTGGGGATCGAGCCCGTTGGTCGGCTCGTCGAGGATCATCAGCTCGCGCGGCTGCAGCAGGCCGGCCGCGATCGCCAGCCGCTGCTTCATTCCCAGCGAGTACGCCCGGTAGCGCTTGCCCGCGGCGGCGAGCAGCCCGACCCGGTTCAGCGCCGCGTCGATCCTGGCCGCGGCCGTCCGCGGGCTGGCGGTGCGGTCGGCGGCGTCCAGCCTGGCCAGGTTGGTCCAGCCGGAAAGCTGCGGGTAGAACGCGGGGCCTTCGACCAGCGACCCGACCCTGGGCAGCACGGCGTTCGCCCCCGCCGGCATGGTCACGCCGAGCAGCCGCTGGCTGCCGCCGGTCGGCTGGATCAGCCCGAGCAGCATCCGGATCGTGGTGGTCTTGCCGGACCCGTTCGGGCCGAGGAAGCCGTAGACGCAGCCTCGCGGCACCGCCAGGTCGATCCCGGCGACCGCGAGCTGGTTGCGGAACTGCTTGGCCAGGCCGATGGTCGCGATGGCCAGCCCGCTGGCGTCAGCGTTCAGGGGCCTGGCCGCGGTGCGCCCGGCCCGGCCGGCCGCGCGGCCGAAGCTGACCTCGTCCCGGCCGGTGCCCAGGCTCACCTGAGCCGGGCCGCGTCCGCGTAGAGCACGGAGGGCTGCACCGCGCCGATCAGGACCCTGCCGTCGCTGATCAGCAGGACCGACAGCAGGCTGGTGCGCAGCAGGCGGCCGCTGCCCCACGATCCGTGCACCGGGGTGGCCGCGCTCGACACCGCGGAAAGGATGCCCAGCGCCTGCGGCCCGCTGGCCGCGGACGCGGGCAGCACCACGACCGACAGCCAGCCCTGGCCCACCGTGGCAGGCACTTGCACGCCCTCGCTGATCGCCGCCGGGGAGGAGAACGTCGTGCCGGACAGCGGCGCGTACGCGACCCAGCCGCCGCTCGGCAGGCTCCCCGACGCCGTGACGCTCTCCGGCTTGCCGCTGGCCAGAGCCTTCAGCAACGCGGCGCGCTGGGCCCTGGGCACCGAAGGGGGCAGGCTCTGCGCCAAGAGCGCCTGCAGCTGCTTGCGCACAGCCGCCGGCAGCGGCTTACCGCCGGCGGCCACGGCCACGACCTCGTTCCCGGAGCTCATCCGCACGGTGACCGAGCCGGGCGGCAGCGGGGCGGCCTGGACGCCGGCCGGAACGGCGTCGGCCGGCAGGTTGGGCAGGCCGCCGGACAGTCCGGCGGGCAGCACCGCGCCCGCGGGAACCTTGACCGTCTTCACCCTGGCGCCCGGCGGCGGGGAGAACGCAAAGTTGGACGCGGCGGGCGTGGCGAACGACAGCGAGGTGTAGCCGACGCTGAACGCGGGGCTCGCCGCGCCGCGGGCGAACGCCTGGACCTGCAGCGGCAGCGAGTTCTTCGCGTCGATCGCCATCGTGACGTGCCCGATCAGCGAGCGGCTGTCCTTGGGCGCCAGCGAGAGCTGGTAGGCCGGCTGGCCGGCCACGGTCACGTTCTGCTGCCGCGCGATGGTGGTGGGGCCGGCCGCAGCCAGGATCTGCCCCACGACCTGCTGCGGGGTGGGGACGTTCGTGGCCGGTCCCGCCGGCCCGGCCGGTGTGGCTCCGGCCGGCAGGATGTAGTGGGTCGCCTGGTTGGTCTGGCTGTCCCAGAGCCACACGCTGGACCCGTCCCTGCGCAGGTCGGTCTCGCCCATGGTCACTGGGACCGCCACCCTGACCAGGCTCGGGCCGTCATACCAGATCCGGAACGTGTGCGAGCCGGACAGCAGCGAGATGGCGGACAGCGGGCCGGACGACCCGGGCAGGTCCGGCAGGCCGAGCGATGCGGTCTCCTGGACCACCGCGGTCATCGCGGACGGCAGGGCTGCGGGGCTGTCAACGGCGGCCAGGAGCTGTGCCGCGGTCCGGGCTGGCAGCGTGGGAGTCGTCTGGCCGTGGGCAATCACGGACCCGGCGATGACGATCCCGACGGCGGCGACCGCACCGCCAGGCACGGCCCACCTCGCCCGGCGCGGCAGGCTTCTGTTCGCCGCTAACACAGGCCACCTCCGGTCGATTCTCGAGTTACCGGAACCGGTATCCCGAGCATACGGCCCGGCGGCCAGCTGAATGGAGGTGAAGCGCCGGCCGGCCTTGCCGGCCGGCCTGCAGGACAAGCGCGGTGACGGCGACCGCGGCGATCACCCGCTCCCGGGTTGCGTGCCCTCGCCGCTGTGCCCGCCAGGCTCGCCGGGCTGGCTGGGGTTGCCCGGCTGACCCGTGCCCGGCTGACCCGTGCCCGGCTGACCCGTGCCTGGCTGACCGGCCGGGCCCGGCTCACCGGGTGTGCCCGGCTGACCCGTGCCCGGCTGACC
>JASHPR010000427.1 GCA_030038015.1 Streptosporangiaceae bacterium | reverse complement strand
ACGCCAGCAAGGCCTGGGACATACCCGGCGTGCACCTGGTGCTCACCGGCGAGATGATGGCGACGCGGAACCTGGCCTGGATGCCGACCCTGTCCTACGACACCCAGGCGGTCCTCGCCACCGACAAGGTGCGGTTCCAGGGCCAGGAGGTCGCCTGCGTGATCGCGGACGACCCGTACATCGCCAAGGACGCCTGCGAGGCGATCGAGGTCGACTACGAGCCGCTGCCGGTGATCGTCAACCCCAAGCAGGCCGTCGCCGACGGCGCCCCCGTGATCCGGGACGACAAGGAGAACCAGGCCGACAACGTCATCTACACCTGGGAGGTGGGCGACGCGGCCGGCACTGACCGGGCCTTCGAGCAGGCCGACGTGGTCTCCCGGCTGCAGCTGCACTACCCGCGCTCGCACCCGAGCCCGATCGAGTGCTGCGGCTCCATCGCCGACTTCAACCGGGCCACGTCGAAGCTCACCGTGTACATGACCACGCAGGCGCCCCACATCATCCGCGCCGCGGTGGCGCTGGTCGCCGAGCTGCCCGAGCACATGATCCGGATCATCTCCCCGGACATCGGCGGCGGGTTCGGCAACAAGGTCCCGGTCTACCCCGGCTACGTCTGCTCGATCCTGGCCTCGATCCTGCTCGAGCGCCCGGTGAAGTGGATCGAGGACAAGACCGGCAACCTGATCTCCACCGGGTTCGCCCGCGACATCTACCTCGACGGCGAGATGGCGCTGCGCAAGGACGGCAAGATCCTCGGCGTCCGGATGCGCTGCGACGCCGACCACGGCGCGTTCTTCTCCGACGCCCAGCCGAGCAAGTTCAAGATCGGCCTGCTGCACTCCGCGTTCTCGGCCTACGACATCCCGGCGGCGCACCTGAGGGCCCGCGGCACGTACAGCAACAAGGCACCGGGCGGGGTCGCGTACCGCTGCTCGTTCCGGGTCACCGAGGCGATGTTCTTCCAGGAGCGGATGGTGCAGGCCGCCGCCGACGACCTCGGCATGGACCAGGCGGCGTTCCGCCGGATGAACTTCGTCCGGGACGAGGACTTCCCGCACCGGACGCCGTTCGGCTTCCTGCTCGACTCCGGCCAGTACCGCAGGTGCCTGGACGTGGGGCTGCAGGCGGTCGGCTACGAGGACTTCAGGAAGCGGCAGGCCGACGCCAGGGCCGAGGGCAGGCTGCTGGGCATCGGCATCTCCACGATGACCGAGCCGCTCGGCGCGGGCAACAGCCGGGAGTACGACATCCTCGGCATCAAGATGTTCGACTCCGCCGAGCTCAAGGTGCACATGACCGGCAAGGCCATCGTGCGCACCGGCGCGCGGACCCAGGGCCAGGGCCACGAGACCACCTGGGCGCAGATCGTCGCCCACGAGCTGGGCATCCCGGCCGAGGACGTGGTGGTCGAGGAGGGCGACACCGACACCGCGCCGTTCGGGATGGGCACCTACGCGTCGCGGTCCACGCCGGTGGCCGGCGCCGCCGTGGCCATGGTCGCCCGCAAGATCCGCGCCAAGGCCCGCAAGCTGGCCGCGCACCTCCTCGAGGTGTCCGAGGAGGACATCGAGTGGGAGCTCGGCCGGTTCTACGTGCGCAGCGCACCCGACCGCGGCGTGACCATCCAGGAATGCGCGATGGCCGCGTACAGCAACATGCCCGACGGCATGGAGCCCGGCCTGGAGAACACCGCCTACTACGACCCGCCGAACCTGACCTGGCCGTTCGCCTGCTACATCGTCACGGTGGAGGTGGACCCGGCCACGGGCGTCTGGGACGTGCTGACCACGGTGGCGGTGGACGACTGCGGCGTCCGGATCAACCCGATGATCGTCGAGGGCCAGATCATGGGCGGGCTGGCGGAGGCCTACGCCATGGCCAACATGCAGTTCATCACGTTCGACGCGGACGGCAACTGCATCGGCTCGAACTACATGGACTACCTGCTGCCGACGGCCTGGGAGACGCCGGGCTTCGAGCTGCACAGCGAGGTGGTCACCCCGTGCCCGCACCACCCGATCGGCGCCAAGGGCATCGGCGAGTGCGCGGCGGTCGGCGGCCCCGCCGCGTTCGTCAACGCCGTGATCGACGCGCTGGCCGGCACGGGGGTCCGCAACATCGACATGCCGCTGCTGCCGGACCGGGTGTGGGAGGCGATCACCTACCACCGTGACGTCTCCGGCGCGCCGCCGGTCCGGACCGACGACTGACCCGGGGGGGCAGATGGAAGGCTGGGGTGTCCTGGAGCAGGCCGGCGAGCTGACCAGGCGCGGGCAGGCGTTCGCGCTCGCGACCGTGGTCTGGCGCCAGGGCCCGTCATCGGGCCAGCAGGGCTCCCGCGCGATCATCACCGAGGCGGGCGAGCTGCGCGGCTGGATCGGCGGCGCGTGCGCCGAGCCGGTTGTGATCCGCGAGGCGCAGCGGGTGATCGCCGACGGCCAGGCCCGCCTGCTCCTGCTCGGCACCCCGGACCAGTTTGGCGCCGCGGTCCCGGAGGGGATGACCGTGGTGCCGATCGCCTGCCAGAGCGAGGGGGCGCTCGAGGTGTACATCGAGCCGGTGCTGCCGGCGCCGCACCTGGTGGTCGTCGGCCGCTCGCCGATGGCGCACACGCTGGCCGCCCTGGCCAGGGCCCTGGGCTGGCGCGCCGCGCTCATCGACGGCCCCGACTTCACGGCCGCCGACGCCGGCGAGCGCTCGATGGTCGTCGTGGCCACCCAGGGCCACTACGACGAGGAGGCGGTGGAGCAGGCGGTCGCGGCCAGGCCCGCCTACCTGGGCCTGGTGGGCTCGCACCGCCGGGGCGCGGCGCTGCTCGGCTACCTGGCCGAGCGCGGGGTGCCGAAGGAACGGCTCGACAAGGTCCGCGTGCCCGCCGGGCTGGACCTGGGGCGGACCACGCACGAGGAGATCGCCGTCGCCATCCTGGCCGAGCTGGTTCAGCTCCGCGCGGCCGGGGCGCTGCCGCGGCAGGCGGCCGGCGCCGGCGCGGCCGGGAAGGCGGAGGCGGCCGACCCGGTCTGCGGCATGAGCGTCGCCGCCAACCGTTCCAGCAGGCCGCTGTCCCACGAGGGCGTCACGTATTACTTCTGCTCGGCCGGCTGCCGGCAGGCGTTCGAGGCCGATCCCGCGGCGCACGTGAAGAAGGAGACCCGATGCTGATCAAGAACGACTTCGAGGTCGCCGAGCCGGTCGACAAGGTCTGGCAGTTCTTCGACAACATCCCCCAGGTCGCTGCCTGCCTGCCGGGCGCCGAGCTGACCGAGGACCTCGGCAACGAGAAGTACAACGGGCGGGTGGCCGTGCGGATGGGCCCGATCCGGCTGCAGTTCGGTGGTACCGCCGAGATCACCGAGCGCAACGACGCGGCCAAGCGCGTGGTCGTGCACGCGGCCGGCGCCGAGGAGAAGGGGCGCGGCCAGGCCAGCATGGTGATCACGGCCACGCTGGCCCAGGCCGGGCGCGGCACCAAGGTCAGCGTCGCCCAGGACCTGCAGCTCTCGGGCGCCGCAGCCCAGTATGGCCGGGGCATGATCTCCGATGTCAGCGCCGTGCTGATGCGTGACTTCTCGGTGAACGTGCAGGACCGCATTGAACGTATCGAGCGGGGCGAGTCACCGGAGCAGATCGCGGCCGCGGGCGTCACGCCAGCCGGTGGCTTCACCCTGGGCCTGCGGGCGGCGCTGATGGCGCTGGCCCGGGTGTTCCGCAGGTTCTTCATGCCGTACCAGCCGGCGAGCTGACTAGCCGGAGGAGGAGAGCGAGCCATGGTCTTGTGGTGGATCGGCAACATCATCTTGCTGGTGGTGGTCCTGCCGGTGGTCATCTTCCTGCTCAACCGGGTGCTCGCGGCGCTCGAGCGGGTCCGCGGAGCCACCGACGCGATCCTGTCCGGCGGCGTCGCCCTGGTCGGTGAGCTGGACGGCGTGCCCGAGGCGCTGGCCACGACCGACGCAACCATCCACGAGGTGTCCGTCGGCGCGGTCCGGTACGCGGGCTCGGTCGCGAAGCTTCTCGGCTAGCGGAAGGAAAGGAGAGCAGCGATGCCAGCAGCCGCCTGGTTCACGCTGATCGTCTCCGCGGTGATCGTCGCGATCACCGCGGTGGGCCTGCTGCGGGTGATCTTCCACCTGCGGGCCATCCGCGCGGCGCTCGTGGCCACCACCGGGGGGGTGCAGGTCGTCGCGCAGCAGACCAGCACCGTGCCGGATCGGCTGACCTCGGTCAACGCGAGCCTGAAGCCGGTACGCGACTTCTGCGAAGGGGTCTGAGGAGCCGACATGGAACCACACGTGCTTGCCGCGGGCGCCAGCAGCACCGGCTGGGTCGTGGGCTGGGTGATCGGCATCGTGCTCGTCGCCGCCGTCGTGGCCCTGGTCGTGCCGATCCTGCTGCTCGCCCGCTCGATCGGCAACGAGGCATCGAAGATCAACTACGAGCTGGAGAAGGCGGTGCACAACACCGCGCCGCTCGGCGCGCTGCGCACGACCATCGAGTACGCCACGACCATCATCGGCGGGCTGCAGCGCGGCCGCGCCAGGCTGGGAGGCTAGCCATGCATTCCGCGCCATCCCTGGCCATGTCCTCGGCCGAGCACACCGACTGGCTGGTCGCCAACATCGTCGGCCTGGTCGTGGTGGTCGCGGTGGCCGCCCTCCTGACCATCCTGGTCGTGCTCGTCAAGATCATCGACCGCCGGGTGGTCACGGTGCGGGACACGCTCAAGGCGGCAGCGGCGAACACCGCGGACACCGCGCTGATCCCGCAGGTCGCCGGCGGCGTGGAGGCCGTCCTGGCCGAGGGCCTGCAGCACCACCTGTTCCTCGGCCGTGTCCTCGGCAAGGTCAAGTCGTGACACCCGCCGCCCCGGCCGCGACGCCCGCCGCCCGCCCCGGCACCGCCGGCACTCCGGAGGAGATCAACCCATGACCGGGATGGTCGTTTTCACGGTTATCGACATCGTCCTGCTGATCGCCGGGCTGGCGGTCTACCTGTACTGGGTGGGCAGCCTGCTTACACGGATCGCCGGGAACCTCGAGGAGTGCGCGGAGATCGTGCACACGATCGTGGGCCACGCCAAGCTCATCAGGCCCGGCGTGACGCACATCAACGAGACCGGCGGCGTGGTCGCCGGGGCGCTGCCGCTGCTGTACGGCATGGCCGAGGAGATCGTGGCCGACGTGACCCCGCGGCCCGAGCAGCCTGCCGCGCCCGAGCCCGCACGCCCGGCCTCCGGCACCCGCCGTTCCCGCCTGCAGGACGCCGTGGGGTTCTCCCCGCAGTCGTAGCCGCAGCCGCGGCCGACGGCGCCGCGGGACGCACAGCCGACGGCGCCCGCGGAGCACCCGCGCGCCGTGCTCCGGCGCGGCCTCATGATCGTCGCCGCCGATGAATGTACCGGAAGTAGGGTTATAACCCCTGTAACGGTACATTCATCGGGCTACGTCAGCGCGGCGGGCCGCCGGGGTACCCGCGGACGATCCTGAAGCCGGCCTCGGTGACCAGCTGCCGGCACATGGGCCGCCGGCCGGGGAGCGGACGCGCCGTGCCCGGGCCCGCGCCGCGGCGCCAGGCCGGGCGAGGGCTACCCGTTCAAGATTGTCTGGACCGTCCGGCGGTCAGGCCTGGCCGGGGCCTCGCCGGGAGACCGGGCCTGTGGTCGGGGCCGAGTACTCGCCGATCCACTCGGCCTTCCAGGACGGGTCGTACTGCTGGGTGTTGCAGCTCGGCCGGTAGATCGCGGTGAGCTCGCGGGCGATCTGCTCCCGGTGCGGCCTGGTGCCGCCGGGGACCTCGTAGGTGCAGATGTAGACCTTCCACTTCGACCCGGCGCGGCGCACCCAGGAGGCCGCGCGCGGGTGCTGGAACGGGAACCGCTCGGCGGACAGGTCGTCGCTGTGGCCGACGTAGATGACCGCGTACCTGTCCGGCCTGGCATCGGGCTCCGGCTTGCACAAGATCGCGTAGACCGCTGCCGCCCGCGGCGGGGTCCACCCGGCGAGCAGGCGGGGGCCTTCGAACGGGTAGCCGGCCAGCGATCCCAGGCGGATCATCGCAGGTCGTCCTCTTCCTCGCTGATCGCCTCGGCCCGCACCACCGGCGCGGCCGGCAGGCCCGCCGTGGCCGCGGCGCGCGCGAACTCCTCTTTCGCCTTGGCGATGGCTTCCTCGCGGGTCGGTGCCTCGACGACGAGCTGGGCCCCGTACCTGGTGCTGCCGATCCCGGTCGCGATGCCGTTGCTCGCGGCGACCGCGTCGGCCAGCTCAACGACCTCGTCGCGGGACAGCACCCGGTCGCCTTCCGCCTCGACGCCCACGCTCCACCTCATCATCGTCACCGCAGGTTGCTCCTAACTCAGCGTCGGCAGCAGGGCCGCGAACTCTTCCAGGCTGCTCAGGTCGTGCCCGGACAGGGTCAGGTCGACGTGCGGGGCAGCGATCATCATCCCCAGCGTGCTCGGCCGGAAGTTCTGGTCGCCGCCCTTATGCGGGTTCATCCATACCACCCGGTGGCTGAGCCTGGCGAGCCGCTCCATGGCCGTGGCCAGGACCTCAGGATCGCCGCGGTCGAGGCCGTCGGAGCAGATCACCACGATGCCGCCGCGGCACAGGCCGCGCCGCCCCCACTCCCTGACGAACGCGTCGAGCGAGGCGCCGATCCTCGTGCCGCCCTCCCAGTCAAACACCGTCCTGGCGGCAAGCTCGAGCGCATTGTCGGGCCGCCGGTGATCGAGCGCCCTGGTCACGCGGGTGAGCCGGGTGCCGAAGCAGAACACCTCGACCCTGTCGGCAGCGCGCTTCGCCGAGTAGGCGAACTGCAGCAGGTTGCGCGAGTAATCGGCCATCGAGCCGGAGACGTCCAGGATGAGGATCAGCGGCCGCAGCCGGACCCGGCGCCGCCGCCAGAACAGCTCGGCGGGCTCGCCGTGCATGCGCAGCGACTCCCGCACCGTGCGCCGCAGGTCAGGGGACCGCCCGGAGGGGGCGCTCCTGGCCCTGCGGGTGCGCCGCTTCGGCGGCGTCAGCCGGATCCTGGCCATGATCCGCCGCACCGCCGCGAGCTCCTCGGGCGTGCACGCGGCGAACGACTTGTGCCGGAGCGCCTCGGCGCCGGACGCCATCAGGCCGAGCGTCGCCTGCTCCTCCTCGCGCCCCCCGGCCGGCGGGTCGGTGGCCGGGACCTCGAGCACCGCCTGGGTCTCGGCCGTCACCTGCGCCTTGAGGGTCAGCATCTCGCGGACAGGATCGGCGCCGCCCAGGAAGTACCTGCGGAACACCTCGTCGTAGACGGGGATGCTCTCCCGCCTGGTCACCAGCGTGGCGCGGCCCGCCCAGTACACGTCGACCAGGTCGGAGGGATCCAGCGAGCGCACCGCGCTGCAGTAGGCCAGGACGTCGCCGGAGCCCACGGCGAGCCCGGCCGGCCGGAGCTCGCGGCAGAAGCCGACCAGGAGGCTGACGAAGGGGGCGCCGTCAGGCACCGGACGTGATCTCTTCCAGGTTGTCCCGCACCAGCTCGAGGTCGTCGCGTTCCTTGACCACCGCGCCGAGCGTGTCCTCGGCGTTCCTCGCGTCGAGATCGGTCTCGCCGAGGAAGTCGAGCGTGCGGACCCAGTCAATCGTCTCCGCGACGCCGGGAGGCTTGGCCAGGTCGAGCTCGCGGAGCCGGTTCACGGCGGCGACGACCTTGCGGGTCAGCGCCTCGGACACACCGGGCTGGCGGACCAGCACGATCTCAACTTCCCGCTCGGCGGCCGGGTACCCGATCCAGTGATACAGGCAGCGCCGCTTCAGCGCGTCGTGGAGCTCGCGGGTGCGGTTGGAGGTGAGGATGGCCAGCGGCGGGCTCTGCGCCCGGATCGTGCCGATCTCCGGGATCGTGATCTGGAAGTCCGACAGCAGCTCCAGCAGGAAGGCCTCGAACTCGTCGTCCGCGCGGTCCACCTCGTCGATCAGCAGCACCGCCCCGTCACCCGCCCGGACCGCTTCCAGCAGCGGCCGCTCCAGCAGGAACCGGGGGCCGAACAGCTTGTCGACCGCCGCGTCGTCGGCGACCTGGTGCTCGGACAGCGCGCGGATGTGCAGCATCTGGCGTGCGTAGTCCCACTCGTAGAGCGCCTGGTTGGTGTCGATGCCCTCGTAGCACTGCAGCCGGATCAGCTTGCGCCCGAGCGCCGAGGCGAGCACCTTGGCCACCTCGGTCTTGCCCACGCCGACCTCGCCTTCCAGCAGGATCGGGCGCTCCAGGGACAGCGACACGAACAGCGCCGTGGCCAGCCCCCGGTCGGCGAGATAACCGCCCTGGCGCAGGATCTCGGTGAGCTGGCCGACGGACTCAGGGCGCTCCATGCAGCGTTCTCCTTGCCGGCGGCCTGCGGATGATCAGCGTTCCCGGCAAATCAGCGGGTTTCTGCCCGGCCGAGCACAAGATCCCGGATGCTGCCGGCCCCCGGATTCAGCTTGCCCTCGCGCTCCAGCTTGTCGCGCCACGCGCTGCGCAGGTCGCCGTCCGGGCCGGCCAGCCCGTCGAAACCCACGTCCGCCATCTTCTTGCAGGACTTGGCCGTGCCGCAGGCCTCGTCGAGATCCGCGCTGGTCTGTCCCTGGGCGCTCCAGACTTCCCGGAGCACGTCCCTGGTGTCTTCCGCCTGGCCACTCATCTGCGGGTACCTTTCGGCCGGGTGCTGCTGTCCTGGTCCCGACTCTAATTCCTTCCCGCTAGTCCCGGCGACAGCGGATTAAGGGTTCTCTTATGCGGCTCGCCGGCGCATCCGCCGTGGTCACATGCTCAACACGGCGCCGGCAGCATGGTCATGACCTTGCGCCTGACGACGGCGTGACCGGGCCTGGGGCGGCGGTTTCGGTGCACTCTTCGCATAAGACACTATCACGCAGCCCGCGAACCGCACATCCGACGGAACGGCCTGTAGCCGGCGGGCGCCTATCCGTTAATTCGTGTGTTATTTCGCTAACGCAGCCGTCGCCATTGCTACGTTATTTGGTAACCTTCGGGGTTCAGGGAGGGGAACGGGGAGGGGGAACGCATGCCAACGGGGTCCTTGCGTGATTCTGCGGAGCCACCGCAAGAGACAGAACCGCCATTCGGCTGCAGCCGGCGGCATTCATGGCTGGCAAAGCGCACGCAGCACCCGCTGACCTGGGCGGCCGCCGGTGTGGTGATAGCCGGGGCCACGACCGCAGCCGTGCTGCTCAACCAGCCAGGCGGACGCGCTCGCGCGCAGAGCGTGTACTGCGGCCTGGTCACCTGTGCGGTGCTGCGCTCCGTCGCGGCGACATCGGGGTTTCCCGCCGCGGCCCCGGATCCTGCGCCGTCATCGCCCCTGGCCGCTTCGCAAGGGCCGGCACCCGCGCCGTCACCTGTGCCGTCACCGAGGCCGACGGCTGAGCGGGCCGCGGCGCCGGTGCCGTCACGGGCACCCACGCCAACCACGACGGTCACGCCGGGACCCACGCCAACCGCGACACCCACACCGGCGCCTGGCCCGCCCCGCTGGCCGTTCCCTCCGCCATGGCAGCCGCCCGGCGGCTGGGCGGCAGGCGGGCGTTTCGGTTCTTATCATGCTTATCTTGAATACGGCTGGTCGTTCTAGGGAAGAGGCTGACGTCGCCGCCGCGACGCACGGCACCGAGCGGGCCGGGAAGATTCCGCTGGCCGAGCCGATGCGGGCCTGGCCGGCTCGCGGAAGCTTGCTATTCCGTCGCTGCGATGCTCCCGCTTCGGGCGAGTTCGCCGCATAAGCACGCCTTCTAGCTGCGGGAACGTCGGGCCAGCTCCGTTAGTATTCCGTAGGATCCGTGGGCGCTGCCGCCGGGCTGACGCTATCGTTACGTGATCGCCCAGCCTAGGAGCATTGCGCCGGGACAGCCCCCGGATCCTGGTGCGTGCAGGCTGCGGCAGGCTCCCCCGGCCCCGCCAGTTCCCCCGTGCTGGCGGGGCCCGCCATTCTCGGCGGCCCGGATTCGCCGCAGGCCTCCCGCGGCCGCTTCCCGGCAGCCGTTTCGCCGCAAGCCCGGCCGCTGTTTCCCGCAGGCGGCCGGCGCCCGTTCCCTGTAAGCCGCCGCCCGGCGCCGCAAACGGGCACAAGAAGGTACGACACGCCAAGACTTGTCATGAGTTCGCCCGACAGATGCCGTGCTGGCGGCTACCGTCACATGGGTCAGGCGCTCCGCGGTCTCGTTTCCGCCCCTGCCCCCGGCTGGCACCTCTGCACCGTCCTGGTGAGCGCGCCCCCGATAGGGGAAGGTGCCGGTGTTCGGCCACCATCGTCGCACGCTGCTGTTCCTGTCCACCGCGGCCACTGCGGCCGCCCTGACTTTCACCGCGGGCCCGGCCCTCGCCGAGCCCGCTCATCCCGCTCAATCCACGGCCTCGGCACGTTCGGCCCTCCCGGCCCGCATCCGTGCGTTCGACTGGGCCGTAAGCCAGGCCGGAAAGGCTTACGAGTACGGCGGCACCGGGCCATCGGGATACGACTGCTCCGGCCTCGTTATCGAGGCCTACGGCCACGCAGGGATCACGCTGCCGCGCACCACGTACGAGATGCTGCAGAGCCGGCTTCTGGTGCAGGTCAGCCACCCGGTCAAGGGCGACCTGGCGTTCTACGGCACCGGGCACGTGGAACTCTACGCACACGGCGACTGGACCTTCGGCGCGCATGCCCCAGGCCAGCTGGTCGGCTGGATCGAGTTCGGCCCGTGGTGGCACCCGACCGCCTACTACCGGGTCCGCTGACCGGCAGAGCCTGCCTGCCGCCAGGCCCGCAAGCGAGCGGCTGGGCGATTACGCCGACACCACGGTCACGACGGTGTGGCCGATCTTGATCTTGTCGCCTTTCTTCAGCCGCTGCGCCGCGTGGATGCGCCTGCCATTGAGCCAGGTGCCGTTCGTCGAGCCGAGGTCCTTGACGTACCACTGGCCGTGAGCGATCTGGAAGCGCGCGTGCTGATTGGACGCGTACTCGTCGCTGACGGTCAGCGTGCCCTGGCGGCCCGCGGTGAAGTCCGCGTGGAAGACCCGGCTCTGGTCTCCCGCCTGGAGCTGGAGCGACTGGACGGGGACCGGACCGGCGTCGGTGAGGGTGACGCCGGTCTTGCCCGCCACGGCGGACACGGCCGCCTTCCAGGCTTGCTGCTCCGGCTCGCTGGTTTCTTCCCACGGGGGCAGGGGCTCCGGATGAGCGCTGCGGTGGGCTTCGTACGCGGTCTGTGCGAGATGTTCGAGGCCGGTGCTGCTCACTCCATCGATGATGCCAGAAGGGCGGTAATGGCCCGGCAGGAAAGGCGCCGTGGCCTGAATGGGCGATTGTGTGCGCTCCTGGCTGCCAGGACCGCATTTTTCGCACACAGCCGGGCGGGCCACGCGCCCGCAACGCTGTCAGTGGTGGCCACAGCTTGTCAGAGCCGCCTCGCGGCGGGCTAACGCTACTCCGGCAGGAGAACCGGCCGCCGGCTGCGCGCTGTCGTCGGGCTGGAACTCGCTGAGGACAAGGCAGTGGTCAGCCAGGGGGTCCGATACCCGCAGCGCGCCGATGGCGGCCGGCCCGCCCTGGATGGTGACGGCCACGCCGTCCCTGGCGAGGCTCTCGAGGCCAGCCAGCGCTTTGCGTCCCCTCAGCGTCGCCGCCGCCAGGTCGACCAGCACGCCGGTCTGCGGCGGCAGCGCATCCAGGGCCAGCTGCAGCTGGGTGACAGCAAGAGAGTCGATCTCGCCCTCCACACACAGCGCGCCCGCGTCAGCAAACAGGCGGAACTGCGGGATCGGGCTGGTGGCCGACGACAGCGGGTGCAGCGTGGCCAGGTGGCGGAGCCGGTCCACGTCGACCCTGTCCTGGTTGAAGGCGCACAGGCCAGTCACGGGCTGCTCCGACATGAACCGGTCGGCGACGATCTCCCACTCGATCCAGGCCGCCAGGCGCGCCTCATCGGTGACCAGCGGCGTGTTGCCGGCCGCAACCCGGATCCCGCTGTACCCCTCCGTCATCGCCTCGGCGAGGACGGCGGCGAAGGTGGCGCGCTGACGGGCTGCATCCACGATCCCGGAGTTCCCGTAGACCTCGGCGACGCTCACAACCTCAAGCACAGGCGGGCGGGCCACGTCTGCCAGCGCGGTCACCGTCGCCGGGCCGGGATCCTCGGCCACGTACATGAGCTTCTCGCCCCGCGCCGCCCCTTCGGCAGGAAAGGCCTGGCCAGCTGGGCAAAACCCGCCGAACCAGTAAAAACTCGACCGATATGGTCGTGCGGGCGCATCCGCAGGCATTCGAAACGTGTGCCGTGACTACGCATGGCAGCGACCATTCTCAGAAATCCCTGATCATGTCCTGCCAGGATCGCATCCGGCCTGGAAACCTGTCCAGGCACCGTAGGGAAATCCGGCTGAGCCACCCACGTGCGGTTTGCCATGCCATGCCCCGCCCTGGAGGAATGTCCAATGGTGAATGCCCGCGTTCCGGCGCCCGGCCGACCCGGCACGCTAATCGTGTATGTCTTTCCATCGGACCCTGGTCAGCGCGTACTCGACCTCCCCATGCTCGGAACCTTCGATGAGGTCAGGGCCCTCGTATGGGAAGGTGCGCACAAATGCGAGGCCGCATTTCTCCATCACACGCCGGGACGCAGTGTTGACGGTCATCGTGTGCGCGAATATGCGCTCGACGCCGAGTCCGGAGAAGCCCGTGCTGATCAGGGCACGCGATCCTTCGGTGGCATAGCCCTTGTTCCAGGAGTCCCTGCGCAGCCGGTAACCGAGGTCGATGTTCTTGATGTCCTTGCCAGGGCCGGGCCGGAAATGGAACCAGCCGAGAAATTGCCCGCTGGTGCTGGACTCGGCTGCCCAGGTTCCAAACCCGTCGAACTGATCATAGAAGGCAAGGTGGAAGGGGATGATCTCGTCCAGGATCTCCTCGCGTGGCGTCGGCTTGCCGCCGTTGATGTAGAGCATGACCTCGGGGTCGCTGTTCAGCTCGAACAGGTTGTCCACGTCGTCTTCGGTGAACCGGCGCAGCGCCAGGCGTTCTGTTTCCAGGATGATGTGCATCTGACCATTGGACCAGAGGAACGCCCCCCGGGCCCCGGCGAGGGGCGCCCGGGACGTGTGATGCTGCAGCCGCGGGGCACAGGCGGTACCTGCCAGGCACTCCTGGCTATGCGGGCAGGCGGCCGCCGACCGGGCTGCCGGACTATGACGTTCCGCGGTTGACGGCGTTGATGAGGGCGATGGCGCACACCAGCGCGGCGAGCTGGTCCTCGTCGTAGTGCTTGGCCGCATTCGCCCAGGCCTCGTCGGTGACGCCGGCGGCGGCCAAGCCGTCAAGGACCATCCGTCGCGGTCTGTCGGCCGGTGAGTTGCGGGTCGCCGAGCGGTCCAACTCTCAGAACGACATCAACGAGGGAAGAGAGGCGCGACATGGCTGAATGGGAGAAGCAGATCAATGCCATGACTCTGGTAGTCGGGGACCTTGAGCGCTCGAAGACGTTCTACCGGGAGGTCTTCGGCCTGCTTCCGCTGGACGAGGAGGAGGACTTGGCGGTGCTCGGCTTCACGAACATGTACGTCGCGTTGCGGAGGGATCCGGCTCACCAGCCCCCGGGACGCGAAGTACTCGGCCTGGCGGAGAAGGGTGTCGGGCAGTTCGCCATCTGGGTTGAGGACGTGGATGCGGTGCGCGCTGAGCTGGACGAGCACGGAGTGACATTGATCAGTGGCCCGGCGGATCGTGGCTGGGGCATGCGCACGATCACGTTCGCCGATCCGGACGGCTACATCTGGCAGATCGCACAAGATTTGCCCTAGCGCCTGAGGGCTCATGGCGTTCACGGCTCCCGAGGTTGTCGTTGCGATCTGGTGCATGATCACCGACCGGACTGCCAGCGAGTCGGGCGGTCGCCGCGACGTACGCGAGAACATGAAGACCCGCGCGGCCGAGCGAACGGTCATGATCCCGGATATTGCCATGCCCGCGGTTCGCCGCCTGGTTGAACGGGGCGCTCCGAGCCGGGAGCGAAGCGACGGCAGGCTGTCTGGACGGCTGATCAACGGCGACCGTGGCGGCTACCTCGGCTATGCCACTTGGCGGAAGTACCTCAAGCTCGCTCAGGGCTGCACCGCCGCGCACCCCGATGGCATCGTCAGCTTCACCGCACACGAGCTATGACGCGTGTGTGCCTCTCTGCTCATCGCCTCCGGTGCGACAGACATGCGGGCGGCGCACCAAATGGGACACAGCACGGCCGAAACGACCAAGAACATGTACGGTCACCTGTTCGCCCAGGACCGGGCCTCTGTCCTGACCGCAGGACTGCTCAACGGCCCGGTGGACCGGCCGTGGGGCATGCGGACCGCGAGCTTCACCGATCCTGGCGGCCACATCTGGGAACTCGCCCAGAGCCTGGACAACTCCGAGGGTTCGTAAAAGCCAGCCTCACGTACAGCCTTCGCCGTCGTATGACGCCGCGTTTATCCTGCAGCCAGTGTGGCTTCTCGTCTGCCCGTCCCCGCGATAGGCGCCATAGGCTGCGTGACTTGGCTGCATTGCTCTCATGCGATCCGAGCAGATTCGAGCGTGAACCTGAACGCGCAACCTATTGCCTAGATTGCTATCGCCTGACGGGCCGGCCGCGACGGCCAGGGAGCAGGACCAGGCCGCCGGGGAAGACGGCTCCGCGCAGTAGCGGTCACCCGGCCGGGCCTAGGCTGCAGTCACCCGCTTGCCGGAGCCGTCCCTGCGGCAAGAGCGCCAGCGAGGCAGTAACCGCGAGCCGGCAAGGGCGCGTGGGGAAGACGCATTCGTGCTGCTTCAACTGTATGCCGGGGACCATGATCGACCGGTGGAAGCGGCACACCCGGTCGCAGGCGCCGGGCTGCCGGATCGCCCACGCCTGGCTGCCGCGGTGGCTGCCCAGCGGAACGCTTGTCCTGCCGCTGGAGCACCATCTCCCCCACAGCAAAGATCCAGACGTTCAAGTAGACGACAAAGCCGTCGAGGATCAGTGCGCGTGCCGCTTGGTTATCGCCCCCGCGAGGCGACAGGAACAGCACATACGCCCATATGCCTGCATACAGCACAGTCGCCACCGCGATCCACCGGCCGGGCCGCCGAACTCGATGCCCGCCTTCCGCCCGGGCGGGCTGGGGCAGCTTTGGTACGGCCAGCCCGGCGGGCAGGTCAGCGGTGAGAGCGGCCAGTTCCGCGTAGGTCCGCGACGCCAGCGTCTGGCCCACCCGCAGGTCGAACTCGTCCTTGGCCAGCATGCCCGCCACAAAAGCAGCCTTAAGGGTGCCGATCACCTGCTCGCGATCGGCATGCGACGCCCGCAGGTGACCACGGCCTCCTGCCACTGCTGCCATCTCATCTCCGGGCCCTGGCAACGCCGCGCCTCCTCGAGCACGATGCACCAACAGCGTAACCCGCCTGCTGCTGAGTCGGCCATCATCAGATCCGCAGATCAGTGCGACGCGTCCAGCCAGTGCGGTGGAGTGCATAGCCGCAGGTCAGCGCCTAGCGGAGGTCCACCCAGGCCGCTGCAATCCACAGTTGTCCGGTGAGTCTGTGAGACGGCTGTGAGAGAAGGCGACGACCCAGTCTCCTGCCCGTCTGTGCCGCATTAGCAGTTCGGGGCCAAGCCGTCCCGATCGGCTCAAGCTGGACCAACCCCTGCTCGTTCTGGCACGGAAGTGGGTGCGCCACGAGGCGCTGTTGTTCCGGATGGAGGTGAGAGACCGTCCATCTCCTCGCCGTCGCAGCGGCGGGGTGAAGCTGGAGGCAGCCTGAGCCGGGGGTCGCCGGGGAGGGCGGGAGCAGCCTCGGCAGAGTCGCGTCGGCTCAGTACTGCCGGATGGGCCGGGCGCGGTGAGCGAGACGGGAAGGTATACGAGAGGAACCGGCTGCGTTGCGCCTCTTGACGTGCCGCCAGCTCTAACCCGGCCGATTCGGGCTGGGTTGCGGTGCGCACCCGCTCTTCATGACGGGCGGGGAACTCCGGGCAGGATCTCCATTGTCTGGGCCTGGAGGCCACGGTGAATTGTCTGCGGCGTAGCCGTGGCGATGCCGCAGGGGCAGAGCCGGGTGCCTAACCCGTCTACCGGACAGCAGTGAACGTGGGAACCGCCCGCGTGCGTTCCATGCCTCATTCCCTTCCAGGGGATGGGGCGGGGATAGGCGCGACGCCTGCCGAAGGCGCGGGCGGGACGGAGCCGCCGCAGTACTCCGATCTGGGGAAAGCCCGTGCACATGGGGAAGGGCGGCGCGTGTCAGTCGATGAAAGGAAGGTAATGTCCGAAGATGCGCTGGTGAATGCCGGCGCAGCCAGGCGGACGGGCGCGACGCCTACTACACACTAGATCTCGCGCTCTGCTGTGAGCTGCTTGCGCAGAGCGGCGCAGCGCTTCATCCCAGCTTGCGCCTGGCGACACCGCCCGCCCGGGATTCGGAGCACCGCGGTCCTCGTCGTAACCGACCGCGGGTGCTGTTCTTGTGCCACCGGCAACTGCGCCGACGGGTGCTCGCAGCAGTGTGTGCGCTGACGCCGGGCAAGCATCCCGCAGCTCTGGCGAGCCTTTGAGAACGGCCGGGAGGTCTCCGCGCGAGACTGGCACGAATCCGAAGCGGAGGAAGTAGCGCTCTGCGGTTTCGGTTAGCAGCCCAACCTGCGCACCGGCCGCATCCACGTTTTCCAATGCGGCGCTGGTGAGCGCTGCCCCGATTCCCTGTCCCCGCCAGGCCGGGTCGACGACGGCCGATCGGAGTAGGAACGCCAGCTGCGTGCCGGAGCCGTGCCGCTCTAGCGCGACGGTACCGACTACCCGGCCCTCGACCTTGGCGACGAGGATTACCGCGGCGTCCCTCAGCCCGTCGAGAGGCAGCCGAGCGTTGCGCACAAGCTCGATCACGTCAGCCATGTCCACGGGGTCGGCATCGCAGACGCTGACGGGCAGACGGGCCGCATCGTGCGCCGTGCTCACGGGCAGCAGGCTGCCCTCGAACGCCGCCGGAGGCCGCGCGCCCTGACGGCCGCCAGGATCCGAGCCCACGCCGCCGCAAGCTGCGATGGCTTGCAGCATCGGGCAAGCCTGGCGAGCCGGTGATGATCGGCGGCGAAGCGCAGATCTTGCACATGCTCCGCGGCGAGCCGCTCGTTGAGACTCCCATGCCGCCACATCGGCTGGCCGTGAGATGTATCTCTGGTCATCGTCATACCTCCCTGATGATACATCGATGAATATCTATGTAAGAGCTTACAGCCAGATCGACAGATGTCAATGTAACTCGCGGGCGAGTTGCAGGTTGCCCAGGTCGCTGGTAGCCGCATCCGACAACACCCAGATCTACGAGGGCACCAACCAGATCCAGCGCGTGGTCGTGGCGCGGCGGGCCACGCGGGCTGGCCGGTCTTATTCGAGGCTGCCACCCGCGCAGCCCGAGCCTGGTGATCAGCAGAATGATCGCGTAATCCCGCTTCCCGCACGGGTTGTCGCGGTCGATCGCCTCCAGGATCCTGGCCACCTCGCCGGGATCCCACACCGACGGGATCCTAGCTTGCGCGCCTTTGTCCCGCGAGTTCTGCACTGCCCCGGTTTTGGTGCCATCGTTCCGCCTATCGATGCGTCAGCAGTGGTTCACACACGTTCGTCTTCTCGTCGCCCACCTGACCGCTGACAGCGGGCCTTTTCCGCAACCAGCCCAAAGGGTGCCCGACCGAGAAGACGGCCCCAAGGTGGTCCCATGCCGCTGGCGAACGCCCGCACGCTTGACCCCGGCCGGCCCGAGCAGTCATCATCACCCCGCAGCCACGCCTGCAACGGCCCGGACCGGGTCCCTAGCCACTGGCGAAAAGCCGGTCCCATGTCCCTGGCGGACGACAGTTGGTGCAGGTCACGGCGGATGATCGCGCAGGCGGTGAGCGCGCGTCCGCTCGGCAGGTACGCGCCCGAGGTCCTGCCGGTCACGTGCTGCACCGCGGGGCGGGGACGGGGTGCAGGCTCCGCGCGAGGTGGCACGTGGTCGCCGGGGCCTCCGGCAGCGATCACCCGGGATGCGAGCCTGCCTACCTGCCGTGGTAGACGGGGGGACGTCCCTCTGCCTCAGCGTTGCGGCCCTCGGTGAAGTCCTCGGTGTGGAAGAGCGCGCCGAATTGCTCATCGAGCTTGGCGAACGCCGCCGCTTCGGACTCGTCGATCGACAGGTGCGCGGACTGCAGCGTGGTCTTGATGCCGAGCGGCCCGCACGCGGCGATCTTGCGGGCCAGCCCGATCCCCGCGTCCAGCGCCGTGGCCGGGTCGGGGGCGATCTGCTGGATCACGCCCATCCGGTAGGCCTCCTGCGCGCCCCAGTGGTCGCCAGTGAGCATGTAGCGCATCGCGTTCCCCCATCCCGCTTCCCGCGGGAACCGGATGGTCGAGCCGCCGCCGGGGAACCGCCCGTGGGTGTTCTCGTCCTGGCCAAACCGCACGTCGGCGCTGGCCACCCGGATGTCGGGCCACCAGATGCAGTTCGTGGCCCATGTTCCAGGTATCGCCATGCACAACCGCGATCAGGGGCTTGCTGGGTCCTGGCGAAGGGATCGAGCATGCCGTCCGTCACCGCGAACGGCTGGCCGGCCCTGGCCAGGGGCGCGAAGGCGTCCACGTCGATGCCGCGGGAGAAGTTCTCGCCGTGGCCGAACAGCACCGCC
Organism: Streptosporangiaceae bacterium; assembly: GCA_030038015.1. Lineage (GTDB taxonomy): Bacteria > Actinomycetota > Actinomycetes > Streptosporangiales > Streptosporangiaceae > JASHPR01. The sequence continues at coordinate 8,939 of JASHPR010000427.1, read as the reverse complement.
GCCCGCAGGCTCGGGTCGTTGTCGAAGTCGTAGTACGCCGTGGCCAGGCCGAAGAAGGCGTCCGGGTCGAACCGGTTGCAGACCTGGGGCCGGTTGACCCCGATCAGGACGATCCGGCCGCGCCGCTCGACGGTGATCCTGGCCTCGGGGGACAGCGGAATATCGGCCATGCGGCCTTTGTCGTTGAGCTTGGGAATGGCCATCTCACACCTCGCCGCGATGGGGTTGACGAGCGTGCCGAAACCTTCGATCCCGGCCTTGTCGTGGTCGGTACCCAGCTGGCCGGGGCCGAAGCCACCCAGGTGATCAGCGCCGGCCGCTGCGAGGGGACCGAGGGCCGGGTGGCCGAGCGCAACGGACGGCGATCTAAGGCGCTCGCCACCAAGGCCGGCGACATCGAGACCGGGATCCCAAAGCTCATGAAGGGCAGCTCTTTCCTCGATCTTGGAACCCCGGCGCCGGATCGACCAGGGCCCTACGCCGAGACAACACCATGATCACAACGAACTACAGCTGCCGTGCTTGACGGTCACATGACCAACCGAGGAGATCGTTATCGACGGTCGCGAGCGTGCGGCCCATCGGGCCACGTTGACCAGCTCAGCAGGCGGGTAAGGAGGAAGACAGCAGGCGGGTAAGGAGGAAGACATGAGCAAGCCGAGCATCGTGCTCGTCCACGGCTTTTGGGGTGGCGCGGCACATTGGGCCAAGGTCATCGTCGAGCTGAACCGGCGTGGTTACGACTCGCTCCACGCCGTGGAAAATCCCTTGACGTCCCTCCCGGATGACGCCGAGCGCACGCAAAAGATGGTCAAGCAGGTCGACGGGCCGGTTCTGCTCGTCGGTCATTCCTACGGCGGGGCTGTGATCACCCAGGCCGGTGACCTCCCGAACGTCGCCGGGCTCGTATACGTTGCCGCATTCGCTCCCGACGCCGGTGAAAGTCTTGCCCAGATCAGCGACTGGCGGGCGGCCGAGGCCCCAGCGGCCGGGAACGTCGTACCCGACTCCGACGGCTACGTCTGGATCAAGCAGGACAAGTTCCGGGAAAGCTTCTGCCAGGACCTATCCGCAGACGAGGCGCTCGTGATGGCCGTGACGCAGAAGGCGCCGGTCGGCTCGACCTTCGGCGACACCATCTCCGACCCGGCGTGGAAGCAGAAGCCGACCTGGTACCAGGTGTCGACCAACGACCGTATGATTCATCCAGACAGCGAGCGCCAGATGGCCGGCCGCATGAAGCCTCGCAGCACGATCGAACTCGACGCCAGCCACGCCTCACTGGCCTCACAACCGACCGCGATTGCCGAACTGATTGACCAGGCCGCAACCTCACTTGCCTAAATGCCGTAACGGCGCTTGCGGACCTGTTCTTTCATGCGTAGGCGTCCGTGACTTGAACCACGGACCTCTTCCTATTCAGGTCTCTCCGCACTCGCCGCCGGCCTGCTCGTGCCTAGGTCAGAGGCCGTTCAGCCGGTTCGTGAGTGACCTCTGGTAACCCTGGCTTTCCGTCCGTTCTGGCACGCACATGGCACGCCCTCCGCACGGCTACCGGCTTGCGTAGCCTCTGAGCCGTGCGATCCCGTGATCTCTGGCTATGGCTTGGCGCTTTCGGCTCGTGTCCGATGAGGCTCGGGCGGGGGCGCACGCGGGCTCGGTGTCTTACGGGCCATGCTGAACGCCTCCGCGGTGCTGCTGTCCTGTTACGGGAACGTGCCGCCGGAGCGGGCCGCGCAGGTCATGGGCATGCTGTTCGGCGTCCCGGTCTCGGCCGGGTGGGTCGATAAGGCCGGGTTCGGCGAGGCGATGATAGCGGCGCTGGCCGGCGAGGACGTGCTGGCCGCCGGCGAGACCCCGGTGAATGTCCTGGACAGGACCGTCTCTCCCACGCCGGCGCAGGAGGAGAAGGAAGAAGCGGACCCGGAGGGGAAGGCTGCGGCCGGGCGCCGCACGTGCTGATCATCCGGTCCCCCGGAGGGGCGGCTGACGTTCCTGCAGGCCATCGGCTCCCGCCGCAAAGGCGCCATCGCGGCCGGGCTGCCGGCCCGTTTCGCTGGGTACCTGATCACCGGCGGCTGCACCGGCTGCCAGCACCTCCCGGGCAGCAGGCTGGCCGGAATCCAGCAGTGCGCGGCCCACGTGATCAGGAGATGCCGCGCGGTCACCAAACCCGGCCCCGGCGGGCTCCAGTCCTGGGCCGGCGGCATCATCACGATCCTGCGCGAGGCACATCAGGCGGTCGAGGCGGCCCGCGCCCGCGGGGACACCGCCCTGAACCAGCAGGTACGCGCTGACCTGCTGAAACGCTACGACACCGCCGTCACGCCGGGATCATCCACAACCGGCTGCGGGACTGGGACACCGGGAACCGCCCCGGATACGCGCTCGGAACCTGGCTGCGGGACGACAGGGAACAAGTCTTCGTGTTCACCCGTAATCTGGCCGTGGCCTGGACGCTACCTGGACTCAGCCGCCGCCCACGACATCACCGCGCTCGACGCCATCCGCGACGCGATCACCGGAAAACCCTGGCTGCCGCCACTTCCCGCACTCGGCTGACACCAGCTCACAGCCCCCTGAATGGACAGCACTCACTGTGGCCGGGCCACCGGGCCGGCCTTCTTCTTTCCTGGCGCCGCAGTAACGCCCTCGGCCTGGTTGCCGGCAGCCCGGAAGCGCTGCTGGGCGCCTTGCTTGGTGAGTCCGTAACACGCGCCGATCTCATTCCAGGTGGCACCGGCCTTGCGGGCGGCCTCGACCTCGGCGGCCTCCAGTTCCTCCGCCGCTTCTCGCAGGCGCCGGGCAGCGTCGAGCCGGCTGATCGGCCCGCCGGCGGCATCAAGGGCGCCGAGCGCCGCGGTGATCCGCCTGACGGGACTCTTGGAGGCCATCATCACAGCGTATCGACAGTCGGTACCGGTCAATGATATGTTGACGTGCCTGGTTAACAGATCGTTGACCAGTCCGAGCCGGGAAACGGGTGATACGCGTGGCCAAGAAGGGCAAGAAAGGGAAGAAAGGCAAGAAGGGCAAGAAGGGGAAGTAGCAGCTGCCCCGGCCCGGACGGCAGCGGTGCGGCGATGCACCGCTGCCGTCCGCACGCCGAAGTCCCGGGTCGCAGGCAACGGGCGACTGCTTCGCAGCCGGCTGGGGGCGTCGGCAAGGGACCTGCGCCTGTCTTCTCATTTACACCAGGTCCTGGACCCACCTAAGAAACGGGTCAGCTCCGTGAATGGACACATGGCTTTCGCTCTATATACCAAGGAACAGCATTTCTCGCTATTCACGAGTGGATCGCCCGGCTGATCGCCCGCACCCACGTGCTGATCAGGCTGAAAAGCGACATCCCGCTCCGCAGGATCTCCCCGGTCATCGCCGGCGGGCCGTATCTCGCGGAACTGTCCGGGGACGGCGTCACCGTGACCGTCCGGGTCATCGAGTACCACGCCGAGGTGCAAGGCCAGGTCGTGCCGGAGATGTTCTGCCTGATCACCGACCTGAGGGACATCGCGCAGTACCCGGCCATCGCGCTGGCCGCGCTGCACAAGCGGCGGTGGGACGGGCCGGAGACCGCCTTACGGGAAGCGAAGTCCTGCCTGGACGGCGCCGGGCCGTTCGCGGGGCCGATGCTCCGCTCCCGGACCCGGGCATGGCCAGGCAGGAACTCGCCGCCTGGGCCGCCGCCACCGAGATGACCCGCGGCATCATCCGTGACCCCGCCCTTGCTGCGTGCCCGCCCGGAAGGGACGACGCGCCGGTCAGCCCGTCCAGCCCCGCGAGATCCCGTTCACCGCTGCCCGCCGCGCGGTCCTCGCCGCGATCCGCTGCGGCAGGACCGGCTACACGACCCTGACCAGCGCACCCGGGAAACTGCGCACGATCATCGACCGGAACCGGCACCGCGCCCGCAAGGCGAAATGCCCCAGCGCCTTCGCGCACGCCAGCCGCGCGGGCACCGTCACCCGCACCGCCCGTGCCGTCATCACGCTCACCAGCAAGCCCGCCTGGGCAGCGAAGGCACAGCAGCCGCCAGAACCGCTCCCGCGAAAACCGCCCGCCGGACCGTGGAGCCGGCCGCTGCCCGGCACGACACGCCGGACCTGGAACTTCGCTGGTGGGCGTGCGTGGACTTGAACCACGGACCTCTTCCTTATCAGGGAAGCGCTCTAACCGACTGAGCTACACGCCCAAGGCTGGCACCCGGATGAACCGCCGATGACGGGCACGCCGGGCCAGGTTACCGCAACCCGGCGCCGCGTGCTCAGTCGGTCTCCTTGAGCGTGACCTCGATGCCGCCGGCCAGGTGCGTGACGAGATTGTAGATCACCGCACCGACGGTCGCCAGCGCGGTGATCAGGACCACGTTCACGGCGCCGATCAGCATCGTGTAGCCGAGGATCCGGGAGGCGGAGAACCACTGGCCGTTGGCGTCGGCGCCCGCCGAGCCCTTGCTGGAGGTCACGTCGGTGATCGTGGACTGGAGCGAGTGGAAGACGCCCAGCCTGTTCAGGACGTAGTAGAGCGCCGTGACGGCCACGAAGAGGACGACCCAGCCGACAAGCGAGATCATGAAGCTGAACTTCATCACCGACCAGGGCTCGATCCTGGACAGCACCAGCTGGGCCCGCCGCGTCGGCGCCGTGCCCCTGGGCACGTTCGGCGTCCGGGCGGCGGCCGCGACCCGCTCCCTCACCGTGGCGGCCGTCGGCGCAGGCGCGGGCCCGGGCGGGCGCCCCGGCTTCTTGGGCTTGGTCAGCGCCGCGAACGGGGCCGTGACCTTGGCAGCCACGGCGGGGCCGGGCGCGGGCGGCACCTGGGACGGGTACGGCGGGCCCGGCGGCGCAACCTGCGGCTGGTAGGGCGGGATCCTCAGCCCGTCCGCGCCCGGTGCCTGCGCCTCCTGGCCCGCGCTCCCGTACGGCGCCTCGGGCGGGGCTGGCTGACTGTGGGAGTTTTCCTGAACGGGAAGCGGGGCGGCCGGGTCAACCGCCGCCTGCTGGCCCGTGTACGGGATGTCCTGGCCGGGGTAGGGGACATCCCTCCCGACCGTGCCGTTGGAGCTGCTTCCTAGCGCCGCGTCACCGGGCAGCGGCAGGTCCGCCAGCGGGCGGGCATCGCCCGGCTGATCGGCTCGGGTCGCCTGGGCCGGCTCGGAGCCCCCGGCGGCGCCCTCGTCAGATCCGTCGGTGAGCCACATTCTGGGCTCCACGCGGTGATCCACCCCGTCCTCCTCCGGAACGTCGCCTCCCATGAGGTTATCCCCATATGGCCGTTCTTCGTCCCGTTCGGCTCGGCCGCCTGCATCCGCGGCCGCATCTATGTGACGCCGCAGCCCGGCGTCCCGTTGCGGCTGAAGGCCCGCGGATGCTCGCGGCTCGCGCGGCGGGTCGTCCCCCCCGAGGCCATCCGTCACTGCTGGTCACCCCCGGTACCAGACACGTCACCGTCCTCGGCCGACCCGGCACCGTTGGCCCCGTCGAGTGACTCTTCGTTGCGGGCGATGGCCACCAGGCTCTGCCCTGGGGCCAGGTTGACCAGGCGGACGCCCATGGTCTGCCTCCCCGACTGCTTGATCTCCCCCGCCGACGTCCTGATCACGCCGCCGGCCGAGGTGATCGCGAAGACCTCGTCCTCGGGCCGCACCATCAGCGCGCCGACAAGCTCGCCCCTGGCCTCCACGATCCTGGCCGTCACCACGCCCCGGCCGCCGCGGCCCTGCACCGGGTACTGGTCGGCTGGGGTCCGCTTGGCATAGCCGCCGCCGGTGGCGACCAGCACGTCCGCGCCGTCCCGCACCACGTGCATGCCCAGCAGCCGGTCGCCCTCGCCGAACCGCATGCCGATCACGCCGGAGGTCGCCCGGCCCATCGGGCGCAGCGCCTCGTCCGTGGCGTGGAACCTGATGGCCTGGGCGTTCTTGCTGACCAGGAGCAGGTCGTCGTCGGCCGACACCAGGCGGGCGGCTATCACCTCGTCGTCCTCGCGCAGGTTGATCGCGATGATGCCGCCGGACCTGGGCGAGTCGTACTCGGCCAGGTTGGACTTCTTGACCAGGCCGGCCGAGGTGGCGATGACCAGGTAGGGGGCCACCGTGTAGTCGGCAAGCGCCAGCACCTCGGCGATGCGCTCGTCCGGCTGGAACGCCAGCAGGTTGGCCACGTGCTGGCCGCGGGCGTCGCGCGCCGCCTCGGGCAGCTCGTAGGCCTTGGCCCGGTACACCCGCCCCTTGTTGGTGAAGAACAGGATCCAGTTGTGGGTCGTGGTGACGAAGAAGTGCTCGACGATGTCGTCGGTGCGCAGCTGCGCACCGCGCACGCCCTTGCCGCCGCGGCGCTGTGCCCGGTACAGGTCGGTCCTGGTGCGCTTGGCGTAGCCGCCGCGGGTGATCGTGACGACCACGTCCTCCTCGGCGATCAGGTCAGCCACGGACACGTCGCCGTCGTAGGCGATGATCTGCGTGCGCCGGTCGTCGCCGTACCTCGCCACGATCTCGCCGAGCTCGGTGCCGATGATCTGCCGCTGCCGTTCGGGCGAGGCCAGGATCCGCTCGTAGTCGGCGATCTCCGCCATCAGCGAGTCGTACTCGTCGATGATCTGCTGCCGCTCCAGCGCGGCGAGCCTGCGCAGCTGCATGTCCAGGATCGCGCGAGCCTGGATCTCGTCGATCTCCAGCAGGTCCATCAGGCCCTGCTGCGCCGCCGCCGCCGACTCGCTGCCCCTGATCAGCGCGATGACCTCATCGATCCGGTCGATCGCCTTGATCAGCGCGCGGAGGATGTGCGCCCGTTCTTCCGCCTTCCGGAGCAGATACCGGGTGCGCCGGACGATGACCTCGATCTGGTGGGTGACCCAGTGCCGGACGAGCTGGTCCAGCCGCAGCGTCCGCGGGACGCCGTCGACCAGGGCCAGCATGTTCGCGCCGAACGTCTCCTGCAGCTGGGTGTGCTTGTACAGGTTGTTCAGCACGACCTTGGCGACCGCGTCCCGCTTCAGCACGATCACCAGCCGCTGGCCGCTGCGGCCGCTGGTCTCGTCGCGCACGTCGGCGATGCCGTTCACCCGGCCGTCCCGGGCCAGCTCGGCGATCTTCGTGGCCAGGTTGTCCGGGTTGACCTGGTACGGCAGCTCGGTGACCACCAGGCAGGTGCGGCCCTTGCGGTCCTCCTCCACCTCGACGACGGCGCGCATCACGATCGAGCCGCGGCCGGTGCGGTAGGCCTCCTCGATACCGCGCCGCCCGACGATCAGGGCGCCGGCCCGGCCGTCCGGGCCGCCAGGGAAGTCCGGCCCCTTGATCCGCCCGATCAGCGCCTCGAGCAGCTCGGTGTCGGAGGCGTGGAAGTTGTCCAGGTACCACTGGACGCCAGCGGCGACCTCGCGCAGGTTGTGCGGCGGGATCTTGGTCGCCATGCCGACCGCGATCCCTTCCGAGCCGTTCACCAGGAGGTTGGGGAACCGGCTGGGCAGCACCACGGGCTCGGCGGAGCGGCCGTCGTAGTTCGGCCGGAAGTCGACGGTCTCCTTGTCGATGTCCCGCAGCATCTCCATGGCCAGCGGCGCCAGGCGGCACTCGGTGTAGCGCATGGCGGCCGCGGGGTCGTTGCCCGGGGAGCCGAAGTTGCCCTGGCTGTCCACCAGCGGCATCCGCATGGCCCACGGCTGCGCCAGCCGGACCAGCGCGTCGTAGATGGCGCTGTCGCCGTGCGGGTGATACGTTCCCATGACGTCGCCGACCACCCGGGCGCACTTGAAGAAGCTGCGGTCGGGCCGGTAGCCGCCGTCGTACATCGCGTACAGGACGCGGGTGTGCACCGGCTTGAGGCCGTCCCTGACGTCCGGCAGGGCGCGGCCCACGATGACCGACATCGCATAGTCGATGTAGCTGCGCTGCATCTCGACCTGGATGTCGACCGGCTCCGTCCGGTCGTGCCCGCCGGGCGGGGCTGGGGCGTTCACATCGGTCACAGTTCTAACATCTCACTTCCGTGATCACGGGGGGCGTGCCGTGCCGGATGCTCCCGGTTCCTCCTGTGATCAGCGAGTTGGGTCACATCTCAGATATCGAGGAACCTGACGTCCTTGGCGTTCCGCTGGATGAACGCGCGCCGTGCCTCGACGTCCTCGCCCATCAGCACGGTGAACAGCTCGTCGGCCTGGGCGGCGTCATCGACCGTGACCTGGCGGAGCACCCGGCCGGCCGGGTCCATCGTGGTCTCCCACAGCTCGGTGGCGTTCATCTCGCCGAGGCCCTTGAACCGCTGCACGCCATCGCGCGGCCTGGGGTCCTTGCGGCCCTCGGCGATGCCGGCCTCGATCACCGCGTCGCGCTCCCGGTCGGAGTATGCGTAGCCGGGCGCGACGTTGCGGCCCTCCCACTTGATCTTGTAGAGCGGCGGCTGCGCCAGGTACACGTGGCCGGCCTCGATCAGCGGCTTCATGAACCGGAACAGCAGCGTGAGCAGCAGGGTCGTGATGTGCTGGCCGTCGACGTCGGCGTCCGCCATCAGGATGATCTTGTTGTAGCGGAGCCTGGTGATGTCGAACTCGTCGTAGATGCCGGTGCCCAGGGCCGTGATCATCGCCTGGACCTCATTGTTCTTCAGCACGCGGTCGATCCGCGCCTTCTCCACGTTCAGGATCTTCCCGCGGATCGGCAGGATCGCCTGGAACAGCGGGTCCCTGCCGCCCTTGGCCGAGCCGCCGGCCGAGTCTCCCTCGACCACGTAGATCTCGCAGATTTGCGGGTCGCCGGACTGGCAGTCGGCCAGCTTGCCCGGCAGCCCGGAGCCGGCCATGAGGTTCTTGCGGGTGAGGTCCCTGGCCTGCCGGGCGGCGATCCTGGCCCTCGCCGCCTGCGTCGCCTTGATCACGATCGCCTTGGCCTCGCCGGGGTTGCGGTCGAACCAGTCCCGCAGGTGGTCGAAGCACACCCGCTG
>JASHPR010000426.1 GCA_030038015.1 Streptosporangiaceae bacterium | reverse complement strand
CCCGCCGCGGCCGCCCCCCGCCCGGCCCGGCCCCCACCCCCGCCCGGCCCGGCCCCCACCGCGACTTTTACTCCGGTTGAGTCATGATCACGGTGGTTATGTACTGAATTGTGTGCACCGAACGAAGTAAAAGTCGGGGATGGCCGGGGTGAGGGCTGGGCTGGTTAAGGGCTAGGCCAGGTGGATGTCCGCGCTTGCGGGTCAGCAGCCGTCGTAGGGAGCCCAGTTGTTCTCGCCGCCCGGCGAAGCGAGCGCGTTGGCGAAGACCTGTTCCTGCTCGGCCACGCTGGCGTGGCCGAAGTCGGCCGGATTGCCGCCGAACTCCACCCAGGTCGAGTAGCTGAACTGGAACAGGCCGTAGTGGCCGCTGGAGTTCATGACCTGTGGGTTGCCCCCGGACTCGCGCTCCACGACGCACTGCCCGAACGCCCCGCCCGGGATCACGCCGAGCGAGCCGAACAAGTCGCTCGTCGTGGCCGGAGGGTCGGCCTGCTGGACCGGAGCGGTCTGCGTGCCGGAGGACTGGGCCTGCACCGGGGCCGAGCTCGCGTGCCGGGGCGTGTAGTCGGCGAGCGTGCGCACCACGGGAGGCGGCGTCGGCTGCAGCTGCGCGGGCGGGCTGGGGATGCTGGCGGGCTCTTTGGGGATGCGCAGCACCTGGCCCACCGTGATGTCATCGGCCCAGCGGATCTGGCCGTGGTTGCGCCAGTACAGCACCGGCCAGGCCGCCGCGTTGTGGTAGAAGCGCTCGGCGATCGCCGAGAGCGAGTCGCCGGGCTGGACCGTGTACCAGGTTGGCAGGCCCATGCTCTGCTTCTCCCGCTTTTCCTGCGACGCGGACTGCCACGCCGCCCGCATGTCGGACAGCAGCACCTCCCTGGTGGCCGCCATCAGCTGCGGCGCGGAGATGCTCGCCGGCGGGGACGTCACGTTCGATGCCGACGGGGCATCGGGCTGGTACACGGCATCCAGGGTCGCAGGGTGAGCGGGCGCCGCGTCGGCGGCCGCCGGGGCCAGCGGCAGCTGCTGTGACAAGAAAAACGCCGCGACCACGCTGGCCAGCGTGGGAGCGGCGGCGGTCGGAGCCCCGTGCGGGAGCCGGATGCGTGACGGTTTACTGTGGCGGCCCAAGGGACTCCTTCCCGAGCGGGGGCGCGCTCACTCGCGGGCTGTACGGGGGCGACAGCCTCCGGAGCGCCTGACGTTGAACGGAGCCTAGCGAGGGCCGATCCTGCCCATTACGTAAATTGGCGACCTCGGGTTAAAGCCGCCATGACCTGCTAGGCTCTGCCGTCCCAGGCCGCTGGGCAGCGGGTTCACTGCAAATGCGCCATCAGTTGCGGTTGCTTCCCTTGGTTTAGCCGGCCGTTTGCCGCGTTTCATAATCAGCCTATTGCTAATACGCAACTGGAATATATTTAGCGCCAGTCAGCAACGGGGGCAACAGCCGTCTCACGCGCACCGCGAAGCGGTGCGCAAGCGGGCGCCGGGCGCCAAACGCGCCCGGTGAATGTACCGATGGCAGGGTTATAACCCCACCACCGGTACATCCATGTCCGACCAGACGGGGCTGCCGGACCAGTGAGCGCCCCGGCCGCAGACGTCGTGTACTCGTTGCCATCGGTGTCCCTGGCCGGGTAGCACACGTTGCGGTAGCACACGTTGCCGCGCTGGGTCTCGGTGGCAGAGACGTCAGCGAGCGTCGCCTCGGCCCGCATGGCGCATCGCTGCGGTGCTGCCGGCGGAAAGCGCCGCGGATGTCCCGGCCCGCGTCCTTCATGCGCTCGCCGGCCTGCCGGGTGGCGCCGCCGATCCGCTGGCCGTGGCCGCGGGCCTGGCGGGAGCGGTCGCCAGTTGCGCGGCCGATGGTCACGTTGGCGCGGCCCTTGGCCATGCGCAGCCTGTTCCGTAGCTTGTTCACCACGCCCGTTTCGCTGTCCCTTCCGCACGTGAGTCCCCGTCCTCTTCCCCGGCGCTGACCGGATATGCGCGGAGGCCGGCGCGATGTACGGGAGGCGGCGCGATGTGGCCGGAGGCCGGCGAGACGTGCGGGAAGGCCGGCGGGGATGCGACGTGCCGCGCGGGGTCAGGCGCTGGTCCAGGCGATCATGCCGTCGGCAGTGCGCGTGTTGATCACGCGATCCGGGCCGATGCCGAGACTCTCGGCCCGCAGGCAGCCGCTGTCCAGCCAGTCGAGCTGCCCCGGCGCGTGGGCGTCGGTGTCGATGGCGAACACGCAGCCGATGTCGGCGGCCAGGCGCAGCAGCCGGGCGGGCGGGTCCTGGCGCTCCGGCCGGCAGTTGATCTCCACCGCCACGCCGCTGTCCCGGCAGGCGGTGAACACGGCCACGGCGTCGAACGCCGACTCCGGCCGGCCGCGCCCGCCGCGCCCGCCGCGCCCGCCGAGCAGCCGGCCGGTGCAGTGGCCGAGCACGTCGACGTGCGGGTTGCGCACGGCAGCCAGCATCCTGGCGGTCATCGCCTCGGCGGGCATCCGCAGCTTCGAGTGCACGCTGGCCACCACGACATCCAGCCGGCCGAGCAGGTCGTCCCGCTGGTCGAGCCCGCCGTCCTCAAGGATGTCGACCTCGATCCCGGTCAGGATCCGGAACGGCGCCAGGGACTCGTTGAGCGCCCGGACCACCGCGAGCTGCTCGGCAAGGCGTTCGGCGGACAGGCCCCTCGCCACGGTCAGCCTCGGTGAGTGGTCGGTCAGCGCCACCCATTCATGCCCGAGGTCACGCGCTGTGGCGGCCATCTCGGCGGGCGGGCTGCCCCCGTCCGACCAGTCGGAATGGGTATGGCAGTCGCCACGCAGCGCGGCGCGCAGCCCAGTTCGCTCCGGGGGCTGCGCCTCGTCCAGCAGCCTGGCCAGGTAGGCGGGCTGCTGGCCGCCCACCGCCTGCGCGATGACCGCCGCCGTGACCGGCCCGATCCCCGGGAGCGCCTGCAGGGTGCCCTCGGCCGCCCGGCGCTCCAGCTCGGCACGCGGAACGCCCGCTGTCACCTCGGCTGCCCGCCGGAACGCCCGCACCCGGTACGTCGGCGCCCCGGCCCGCTCCAGCTGGAATGCGATCTGCCGAAGCGCCTCCCCGGGGTCCACGTGTGATCCACTACCCGCGCATGCCCAGTCATCCACGCAGCCACCCCCGCGGCCGGACGCTACCGAGGCGCCGCCACACCGGCCCCGCGGCCGGACGCGGCGAGGGCGCCGCCACCCCGGCGCCACGGGCGGAACGCAGCCGAACCCGCCGCCAGGCCGGCCGCGCCGCCCAGGGTGAGCCTGCGGCTATCACCGAGGTGGCCCGGATGGAGTCATGGCGGGGACGGCGGCACGCGCGCGGGTGGGCTGGCAGGCCGCCACGGTCACCGGGGTGGCCGAGGAAACCGCCTCGGTCAGGACCATCGAGCTGCAGGTGCCCGGCTGGCCGGGGCACGGCGCCGGGCACCTGGACCTGCGGCTCACCGGCGGCGGGGCCAGCCCCGGCTGGCTGCCCGGGCTGGCCCCACGGTGCGCTCGGCGGGTGAGTCAGGTGCTGCGCTCCCAGGCGACGCTGAAGCCGTTGCCGCCGCTGTTCAGCGCTCCCGGCTGGGCCTCGACTCTCCCCGAGTTGTCCACCATGGTGATCTCGTCATCGGTGAACGAGGAGATGACCCCGGACGCCGATGTGTTCGAGACCGTCGCGCCCGACAGCGTGAACGTGCCGAAGTCGGAAAGCGGGTAGACGCCGGACGAGCCGCTCGGCGCCTCGGCGATCCACTCGGCGCTGGAGTTGGCGCAGCTTGAGCAGGTCTGGGTGGTGCTGAAGCTGTTCGCCGTGTGGGTGGAATCGGTGACCTTCAGCGTGTAGCTGGTGCCGCTGCGGACCACCGACGCGCTGATGCTGTCACCGGGCTGCAGGGTCTCGCCCACCACCTGGATGTCGTTGGTGGGATACATCTCCCACCAGGTGTAATAGTAGGCGGTCCCGCGGTAACACTCGATGAGCGTGCCGTCCTGCTCCACCGAGTCGCTGCTGTAGCCGTCGATGCCGACCCAGAAGGCCGCCAGCGACGTCGTCCGCGAGCTGCAGGTGGCCGTCGGCTCCGTCCAGCTTCCGGTCACCGTGGAGTAGCCGCTGCCGGTGTCGGCGTAGCCCGACCAGTTGGTGCTCTCCACCTGGGTCAGGCCGCTGACCCTGGCGGCGTGCCCGGACACCCGGTGATCGAAGCCGTGCTGCCCGATCGCCAGATGCTCGAGCGCGGCGCGGGCCGCCGTGGCCGCGGTGGCGCCGGGCGACGCACTGCCGGTGCTGGCGCCGGCCGCCGGGCCGAAGGCCAGGAGCATGCCGAGCGCTGGTACGCATGCCACTAATGCGATGCCGATGAGCCGATGGGGACGACGATGCATAGGGAGTTGCCTCTCGCTCGGCGCGGCTACGGGCGGCCGCTCGTATACCGGATCGTAACTTTTGACACCCTTGATCACCAAGGGTTCGGCAGCGGATGAGCAGCCCGGACACGTGGCAGAGCAGCAGGTGGCGGCCGTGCGATCCGCCGCGCGAGCCCGGCACGGCGGCCTATCGTGCGCGGATATGTCGGGCGTCAGCCGTCAAATACAATCGGCGCTGATTGCCATGTATGAAGCCAGCCGTTAACGCCGATCTTTCCGATCTCCGGTACCACCTTGGGAGCGAGGAGCGAGCGCCGCATGCCGATCGAGGAGATCGAGCGCGAGATTCATGATGCGTACCTGCGGCTTGCCGGTTCCGCCGCACTGGTCCGTTTCTGCCGTGACCATTACCTGGACAGCCTCACCGCCCCGGCCGGCCGGCGGCCGCCGCCGGAGCTCAACGGGTGGCACGCCGCTCCCGCGGCCGCCGACGCCGCGCCTGAAACGGTGACCGCCGCCGGCGCCGCGCATGAAGCCGTGACCGCGGCGGCGGGAGAGGCACACGATCAGGCCAGCGAGGCCCTGCCCGGTGCGGTTCAGGCCCTCACCGCCGCCCATCCATGGGCCCTGGCCGGCTTCGGCGGCCCGGAGTGGGACCGCTATAAGCCCGACCTGAACGCGCCCTCGCCGGCCGGCATCCGGGTCGGGGTCATTCACCTGGCGACGGACCGCGGCATGCCGCCCGTGCCCGCGGTCGCCCGGTTCGCCGGTCATGGTCACCTGCTGATCGCGGCCGAGCCCGGCGCCGCCTCCGGCGTGGCCCGCTCCCTGCTGCAGGCTTTAACTCTCCGGCTGGCCGTGGCCACGAGGCCGGGCACGGTGCGGTTCGCGCTCGCCGACCCCCTTGGACAGGGCGAGCAGCTCAGCGGGTTCCTGCGGCTGCCCGCCGGGCTGCGCGTCGGCAGCGGGGTCGCGTCGAGCGCCGCCGAGATCGAGGCGCTGCTGAGGATGCTCACCGACCACGTCGTCGAGGTGACCCAGACCCGGCTGACCAACGTCTACGGCTCGGTCGAGGCTTACAACGCGGCCACCGCCGGCGTGTCGGTCCCCTACCACATCCTCGTTCTCACCGGCTTCCCCGGCGGGGTCAGCGAGCACTCGGCCGAACTGCTGGCGCAGCTCGCCCGCAACGGCCCGCGGGCAGGCGTCTACATTCTGGCCACGGTTGAGCGCTGCCAGGAACGTGCCCGTGGCCTCCACCTCGGCGCGCTGACCGCGGCTGCGACGCACGTGCACGTGGACGGCTCCGGGACCGTCGTCTGGAACGACCCGGACTTCGGCCGGTCGGCGGTCGAGCCGGACCTGATGCCGCCGGCGGCAAGGGTCAACGCCTGGCTGGACGCGGTGGCCACCGCCGCCAGCGCTGGCCCGAAGGACCTGCCGTTCGACCGCATCGCGATCCCGCCGGCCGGCCGCTGGTCCGCCGACACCACCGACGGCCTTGACGCGCAGATCGGGGTGGACAGCAAGGGCGAGCCGCAGCACTTCGTGATGGGCTCCCGCGGGGTGCACAACGGCCTTGTCGGCGGCGACGTGCGCATGGGGAAGAGCAACCTGCTGCACGTGCTGATCACCCAGCTCGCGCTCAAGTACCCGCCCGAGGAGCTGGAGCTGTACCTGCTGGACTTCAAGGAAGTCGAGTTCGACGTGTACCTGACCGAGCGGCTGCCGCACGCGCGGGCGATCGCGTCCCGCACGGATCGCGAGTTC
Organism: Streptosporangiaceae bacterium; assembly: GCA_030038015.1. Classification (GTDB taxonomy): domain Bacteria; phylum Actinomycetota; class Actinomycetes; order Streptosporangiales; family Streptosporangiaceae; genus JASHPR01. The sequence continues at coordinate 7,188 of JASHPR010000426.1, read as the reverse complement.
GGCCTCAGCATGCTGCGCCGCTTCCATGACGAGATCGAGCGCCGGGCGCGGCTGTGCCGGCAGGCCAAGGTCACGCAGCTTCCCGAGTACCGCGCCCAGACCGGGCGGGTGCTGCCGAGGTCACTGGTGATCATGGACGAGTTCCAGGTGCTGTTCAGCGAGGAGGACCGGCTCTCCAGGGAGGCCGGCGCGCTGCTTGCGGACATCGCCAAGCGCGGCGCGGCCTTCGGGCTGCACCTGCTGCTGGCCACCCAGTCCCCCGGCGGCTCGCTGATCGTGCACCTGCGGCCCACCTACGAGCAGATGGCGCTGCGCATCGCCCTCGGGTGCCTGCTGCCCAGCGTGTCGGAGGCGATCCTCGGCGAGGGCAATCCCGCCGCCATCAAGCTCACCAGGGCAGGCGACGCGGTCTACAACGACCGCCGGGGTGAGGGCGCCAACCCCGTCATGCGGATCGCCATGCTGCCGACGAGCGACCGGCCGGAGTGGATATCGACGATCCGCGCGCTCGGCGGCGGGCGGATGTACGAGCCATCGGCCGCCTTCGACCCCGACACGCCCGCGGACTTCACGGCCAACCCGGCCTGCGCCGCCTTCGCGGCGGACCCCTTCCGCTGGCCGGCGCCCGGCCCCACCGTCCAGGCCTGGCTCGGCGAGGCGATCGAGATCAAGCCGGCCACGGCCGCCGTCTTCGAGTGCTTCGCCCGGTCGAACCTGCTCGTCGTCGGCGACGAGGAGCACGGCCACGCCCTGCTGCTCGCCACCCTCCTCAGTGCGGCGGTGCAGCGCTCGCCGGACGACGTCTCCTTCGTGATCGCGGAATTCGCGCGGCCTTCCTCGCCGTACCACTCCTTCTTCGACCGGGTGCGCAACCTGCCGCACGAGGCGCAGGTCGTCGGCGCCGCGGGCGCGGATGCCGCGCTGCGGGCGATGGCGGCCGACCTCGACGCCCGGCTCGCCGACTCCGGCGCGTCACCCCAGCCGCGGCGGTTCTTCATCGTCGCTGGCCTGCACCGCTGGCAGGAACTCAGCACCGAGAGCGAATGGGGCAGGCCGACCGAGGCAGCGGCGCTGCTGGCCAGGCTGGCCGAGCACGGGCCCGAGGTGGGCATCCACTTGGCGGTCTGGGCGGACAGCTACGCTACCGCCGAGCGCGCTCTCCGGCGTTCCGGCATCGGCCAGTTCACGCTCCGCGCTGCGCTGCGCCTGCCGGCCCCGCAGGAGAGCGATGCGCTTCTCGGCGTGCCCGCCGCGGCCAGCCTGGCCGACGACCGCGCCCTGTTCCGGGACGTGGACTGGCCGCACGAGCAGGTCGAGAAGTTCAAGCCGTACTCCACCGCGTCCCTGTACGCCTTTGCCCGCAGCGCCTTCAGGAGACCGTCATGACCCCGATGCCTGCCGACGCACCGGCCACGGCCCTGTCGCCGTACCTCTCGCTCAGGGAAGCGGTGCGGCCCGCGATCGTCACCTACACGGTCCTGGCCAGCGAGCAGGAACGGGCCGGCGCGCTCGCCGAGGAGGCCGGGCAGCTTCTCGAGGCCACCCGCGAACTGCTCAAGGCAGTCGGCCTGGTCCACCTGCTCAGCCCGCAGCCCGGCGCCGAGATCTCGGGCAACGACAACGGGGACCGGCAGGCCAGGCTGCTCGCCGCCTATGCCGACGCCGGCGTGCAGTGGGCGAGGGTCGTCGGCCACTCGATCGCCCTGGCCGACGGCCTGCTGGCCCAGGCACGATGGCACGACGTGCTCCGGCTTGCCGACTTCCTGGACAGCGCGGGCGAGGCCGCAGTCGCCGCCAGCCTGCGCGGGCGCGCCAACGATGCCATCACCGGCGAGTACTACGCTCGCATCAATTGCATACACGACAGGATGTCCAGAGAGGAAACGGCCGCGGCCATCGATACCCTGCGGTCCCTGCCGAGCGAATTCCCGGAACGAAAGCTGGAGATCGCGCTGCGCCTTCGGCCCCTGGGGGCCTCGGTAAAGACCGTGACCAGGCTCGACCGCCAGTCGAGGAACACGATCGAATCCGCGATGAGCAGCCTCCCTGATTCGGCCGACTACTACCTTGCCGTTCTCTCCGACATCTTTTACAACTTGGCGAAGTAGAGGAGGACCGTGACCGACGTGCATGTGAGCGATATTGAAGCGCTCGCCGACTTCAGATCGCATCTGGCCGAGTTCAACAGGAACCTCTCGGAGAGCTTCAAGACCATGCGCACGCACTGGCGGGAGCTTGGCGAGGTCTGGCGCGACGATATGTACCTCCGCTTCGGTGAGGCACTGGAGGAAGTTACACCCGGCGTCGATACGTACCTTGCGGCGACCGAGGGCCACGAGGCATATCTGCTCGCCCTGGTTGAACGGCTCCGGGCGGTCCGTGAACTGTCGGCCGGATAACCGGCGTGGCGGATATCCACGCGGACCTCGACGCGCTCAAGGAGTTCGCCGGCGCGCTCGTCCGGTACCGGCACGCCCAGCGTGAGGTCGCCGAACGCGGCGACTACCAGATCGCGGCGACGCGCGCATCCCTGGAGGAAAAGGCCAGCCGCTGGCGAGCGGTGCTGGCCAGCCGGCAGGCTGATCTCGCTGCCTGCCAGCGCGCCGCGGCCATGGAGGCCCCGGCTGGAGGGCACGCGGCATGCTCTGCCGAGGCGGCGGCGGTGCGGGAGGCCGAGGAACAGCTCGCGCGCATCAGGCGCTGGCAGCAGCGCGTGGAGGATGAGGCCAGCGCGTTCCGCGGCGCCTCCGGCCGGTTCCGGGACCTGCTCGACGTTGACCTGCCGCGAGCCGAGACCCACCTGCTCGCCATCATCAGCGGCCTTGAGGCCGCGTGGGGCATCCGGCCGTGAAGCACTCCGGTCCACGGGTCCCGACCATGTCGGAGAGAGAACGGGTCGATGGCCGCTGGCCCGCACGAGGACGGTGAGGTCCTGCTCCGGGCGATTGACGCCGCCTGGTCCGAGACGCAGCAGCACTGGCATGACGACATGACCGCCCATTTCAGCCGCTTCTATTGGGCGCCGCTGGTGGACGGGTCCCGCGCCTACCTGCGCGCCCTTGGCGAGTGCATGGAGGTGCTGAACGCCGCCGAGCGGGATACCAGCTACTGAGCCGCCACCCGTAGCCGTGTGTGCGAAAAATGCTGCTCCAGCAGCAATAAGCGCACACAACTGCGGGTACCCGGTACGGCCGGGTGGGTCCGCGGACTCCGGCCACGAATCCCACCCCCCCCCAAGGGTTTTTCGTCCCCCGAGGGGTATTCGTCCTGCCTGGAATTGGCGAGTTGGCCTAATCTGCCCGCGGGGAAGGAGTTAACTTTGATCCCACCCCGCCCGAGATGAACGCCTGGCTCGGGCGCCCCTTTCCGCTGTTGGAGGCCCCGTGGTCCCTATTGCCCCCGGCAAACACCGGAGGCTTGAGGCCGAGCCGTTGAGTACAGCCGAATTTTTCCAGGCGCCCACGGGCGTGGCAGGTCCCGGAGCCGGTGCCCCCGGCACGTGGGGGCCCGCTCCCGCAACGGCCCTTGGCCCTCAGGCTAGCGAGATAGCTGATTTCCCCGCCCCGAACGGGCTGCCCGCGCGGGCCGTGCCCGAGTGGCCGCCGGACACCGGCAGCGCCCCGTGGCCGCAGTGGAATGCGCCCCCGCCCGTGCTGCATCCCGACCACCCGTCGGCGCCGGTACCACGGGTGCGCGTGACTGGGCCGCCCGCTTCGGCCGGACCGGTTAGGTCCGGACCCGCCGTGCCAGGAAACGCCGGACGTCCGGCCGGATCGCAGGCGGGACCGCCCCGGCTGCCGCAGCGGCGGCCGGGAGGGCCCAGGCCGTCCGGTCCAGCGAACGGCGGACCTCGGGCCAACGGCGCCGGGCCCCGCGCGGCCGGGCCGGGCCGGGCCAATGGGGCGCGGAACATGCCCCTGACCCAGGACTTCAACACCGGCGACATCTTCAACACTGGTGAGCTCTTCAACTCCGGTGAACTCTTCAACTCCGGCCAGTTCCCCCCGGCTGGCGCCGATTTCCCCGCGGGCCGGAGCGCGCAGCCCAGGGCTGCCGGACCGGCGGCGCGGCCGGGCGGACCCGGCCGGGCCAACGGGCTTGCCGGACCTAACGGGCCCGGGCGAGCGGGCGGAGGGGCGCCACGGCCGGGCGGACCCGGGCGAGCCAACGCGCTTCCAGGACCAGGCGGGCCTACCGGGCCCAACGGCTTCGCCGGACCAGGCGGGCCTACCGGGCCCAATGGCTTCGTACCGACAGGCGGACCGGCGGGGCCCAACGGCTTCGCCGGACCAGCCGGGCCTACCGGGCCCAACGGCTTCGTACCGACAGGCGGACCGGCCGGGCCCAACGGCTTCGCCGGACCAAGCGGGCCTACCGGGCCCAACGCCTTCGCCGGACGACCAGGCGGACCGACTGGGCCTAACGGCTTCGCGCCGACAGGCGGGCCAGCCAGGCCGAACGGCTTCGCCGGACCAAGCGGGCCTACTGGGCCCAACGCCTTCGCCGGACGACCAGGCAGGCCGACTGGGCCTAACGGCTTCGCGCCGACAGGCGGGCCAGCCAGGCCGAACAGCTTCGCAGGACCAGGCGGGCCAGCGAGGCCCAACGGCTTCACCGCGCCAGCCGGGCCAGCCGGCCCCAACAGCTTCGCAGCGCCGGGCGAACCGGCCGGGCATAACGACCTCCCAGGGCCTGGCGGCCCTGCTGGACTCAACGGGTTCCCGGGGCCTGCCCGGCCAGCCGGACCCAACGGCCTCCCGCGGCCGGACAGGCCCGCGCGGCCCGGCGGGCCGACACGACCGAACGGGCCCGTGCGAGCGGGCGGCGCTCCGCGAGGACCGCGAGGAAATGGGCCGGCGCGAACCGGCGAACCGGCCCAGGACTACAACTCCGGGCAGGGCTTCGGCGCACCCCAGGACCACAACACTGGGCAGCAGTTCCAGCCGGGCCCGGGCTACCCGCCCGCCCAGGACTACAACACCGGGCAGGGCCACGCGCCCGCCAGGCGCTCCCAGCCGGGCCCGGGCTACCCGCCCGCCCAGGACTACAACACCGGCCAGCGGTACCAGCCGGGCCCGCCCGCCCAGGACTACAACACCGGGCAGGGCTTCGGCGCACCCCAGGACCACAACACTGGGCAGCAGTTCCAGCCGGGCCCGGGCTATCCGCCCGCCCAGGGCTACGACCGCGGCCAGGGCCACGCGCCCGCCAGGCGCTCCCAGCCGGGCCCGGGCTACCCGCCCGCCCAGGACTACAACACCGGCCAGCAGTTCCAGCCGGGCCCGGGCTACCCGCCCGCCCAGGACTACAACCGCGGCCAGGGCCACGCGCCCGCCAGGCGCTCCCAGCCGGGCCCGGGCTACCCGCCCGCCCAGGACCACAACACCGGCCAGCAGTTCCAGCCGGGCCCGGGCTACCCGCCTGCCCGCGGCTTGGACCGCGGCCAGGGCCACGCGCCCGCCAGGCGTTCCCAGCGGGGTCCTGGCTACCCGCAAGCCGACGGCTACGCGCCCGGCCAGGGCCCCCAGCGCCCGGGCCCGCAGGGTCGCGGCAACCGGCGGCTCCACGCGGTGCCCGACTCTTATGCCCCGGGTGTGGAGGGCATGAGCCCTGGCGGCGGGCAGATGGTCCAGTACGGCGGCGGGCAGGCGGTCGCGCTGGCCGACCCTGGCTGGCAGGGCGATCCCCAGCCTGCCTGGGATACCCAGGGGGCCCTGGCAACCATGCCTGCCCCGGCGTTCGCGCCGCCCAGGCCGAGGACCAGGCCCAATGCCCCGGCGCCCAGGCCGACCAGGCCGAGGACGGCGCCGGCTCGGCCCGCCAGCCTAGCCGGGCCGAGGACACCGACCCGGAAGCCGCAGACGCGAGGCAGGCAGTACAACGCCATGCGCGTCGCCGTGGCCGCCACCGCGACGCTGTTCTCGTTCGCCGTCGTCACCGGTGCCACGGAGATCGCGCTGCACGGGTTCAAGTTCTTCGTCTTCCGAGAAACCGGAGTAGGCGAGACGGGACCCACCGCCCCGACCGACCGGCAGTTCGTGGCCCAGCAGGCCGCGGCGGCAAAGGCCGCGGCGGCACACACGCCCGGGAAACACTCCGCGACGAGCACATCAGGATAGTGAACCGGCGTAACAACTGAATGAATAGCCTGACGGCCTGGCACCACAGGCGGTTAACCGGTGCAAGCCAAAGGCTAACCACACGGGGAGCGAGCCAAGCTCTGCGGAAGGAGAATCTGCGCGATGGCTACCACCAGGGAGCCGTACGTCCCGTATTCACCCGCTCCACCAGCAGCCCCGTATGGCGGCCCGGATACGTACCAGCCGGACCTGTACCCTGACGACGCCATAGATGCCCGGCAGCAGGAAGAGCAGCCGGCGGATAACTACCAGCCGCGGCGGCGTCCGGCCAAGAGCCGGGTGGACGAGCCGCTGCGGCGGGCGGACAGAAGTCGCGTCGACGCATGGATGGACAAGGATTTCAAGTTCGGCGGCTCCCGGATCAAGCGGAAGGCGGTCGCGCTGATCCTGCTGGGCGCTCCGGCGGTGGTCCCGCTGTTCTTCATGGCGCCCGCGTTCTTCACGACAAACTTCAACACCGTTTCGGTGTCGGTCGACGACACGCTGGGGACCGGGGCCGAGCTGTTCCTGTTCTTGTGCCTGCTGGTCAGCCCGATGGTCACGCTCACCGGGCAGCGCTGGTTCTTCGGGCTGCGGCGCTGGTATGGGATCATGATGGCGGTCACAGCTCTTGGCGACGGATTCGCCGCCGGTTTCACCGATGCCTTCGCGGGAGGCTTTTTCGGGCGGCTGGGCGGGCACGTGTTCGAGCTCATGGGCTTCATGATGATGATGCTGCTGGTCCCGCTGCTGATCACGGGCAACCCGTGGGCGCAGCGCAAGCTGGGCCGGTACTGGAAGACGCTGCACCGGCTCATCTATGTGATCTGGGGGCTGCTGTTCTTCCACCTGGCCCTGCTGGAGGGGTTCGGGTTCGAGCGGGGCAGCAATGGCTCCGGCTTCGCCGGTGACGGTGACCCCATCTTCCATCAGCGCCTCTACCAGTACTCAGCGTGCAGTCTCTTCCTGCTTACCCTCAGGCTGCCGCCGGTAAAACGCTGGATCGACGCCCGCCAGAAGGAAGGCCGGAACTGGCTCGTGTGGGTAACCATCATGCCGATTTTCGCGC
>JASHPR010000005.1 GCA_030038015.1 Streptosporangiaceae bacterium | reverse complement strand
ACCCACCTCTCCATCGCCTGCACCGCCGACGGGCCGGGATGGCCGGGCGGATATGTCGTGACTGCCGTGACGCGGACCGGAAGGAACCCTTATGGCCGCCAGGAGCGAGGTTACGCCACGTGGCCGGGCACCATGACGGGAATCTCGCGGGGTGCGGCGGTCTTCTCGTACCCGGCCCAGTTGGGGGCGATCTCCTGGCCTGGCGTAGCTGGCGGCCCGCTCGTCCGGGCCCGCCACCCGCGCCCCGACCCTGACCGTCCTGGTGCGCGCCCCGGCGGTGGCGTCCAGGTGAGCGACCGGGTTGTGATACCGCAGGGTGCTGGCCGTCCTGACCTACCTGCGCCGCTGAGCACCGGGCCTACCCGCCCGCTACAGTCGACCCATGGCCGGCAAACCGAAGGCGGGCAGGCGGGCGGCAGGCGGGCCGCGGCCCGGCGGGCAGCCGCCCGCCCCGCTCACCGCGCACCGGGGCGACCTGGAGCCTGACGAGCCGTACGACCGCCTGCTGTTCGCCGATACCGCGTTCGACGAGGTCACCGCGGGAAACTGCCATTTCATGGACTGCGCGTTCCGCAACGTCTTGTTCAGCGGCGGCAGGCTGCGGAAAGCCCGGTTCACGGACGTCACCATGGCCGAGGTCCGGTTCGTGGCCACCGACCTGACCGAAACCGGCTGGCAGGACGTGACCCTGACCGGCTGCGCGCTGGCCGGCGTGCCCGCCTTTTCCGCGGCGCTGCGCCGCGTCACGTTCCGCGACGGCAAGCTCGACTCGGTGAACTTCCGCGCCGGCACGCTCACCGACGTGACGTTCGAGAACTGCCTGCTGCGCGACGCGGACTTCGGCGGCGCGACGCTGCTGCGGGTCAGCTTCGGCGGATGCACCCTGACCGGGGCGGACTTCACGAAGGTGACCTGCACGGACGTGGACCTCCGGGGGGCCGAGCTGGGCATCACCGCCGGGTACTCCTCGCTGCGCGGCGCCACGATCGACACCGTCCAGCTCGTGGGCCTCGCCCCGCTGCTGGCCCGCCACCTCGGCATCACCGTCTCGGACTGAACAGGGCCCCCCGGATGGACTACTACCAGCACGACCTCGCCCTAGTGCACGCGCGGGGCTACGGCCAGCACGCCGACCGCTGCGCCCCTGCCATCCTGGAGCTCCTGGCGCCGGCCCGGAGCGGGGTCGTGCTCGAGCTCGGCTGTGGCGCCGGGGCGCTGACCGGCCACCTGCTGGCCGCCGGGTACCGGGTCATCGCGACCGACGCCTCGCCGGCCATGCTGGAGCTGGCCTCGGCGGTGCTCGGCGGGGAAGCGGACCTGCGCCGGCTCAGGCTCCCGGACGATCCGCTACCCGCCGCGGACGCGATCGTCTCGGTCGGCCACGTGATCAGCTACCTGCCCGACACCGCGGCGGTCGACCGCGCGCTGGTCGCCATGGCCGGGGCGCTGCGGCCGGGCGGGGTGCTCGCCATCGACGTGTGCGACCTGGATTACGGCGACATCCGCGCGGCTGAGGGTAACGTGGGCCGGACCGGCCCCGACTGGGCCATCATCACCGAGTTCTCCAGGCCGGCGGCGGACAGGATCGTCAGGGACATCACCACGTTCGTCGCCGACGTTCACGGCGGCTGGCGGCGCAGCAGCGAACGCCACGAGAACGTCCTGGTCGACACCTCCCGCATCCCGGCGCTGCTGCGGGAGTACGGGGTGGCCGCCACGGTGGGGTCCTCGTTCGGCGCCGCAGAGCTGCCGCCGGGGCTGCGCGCGGTGATCGGGACCAAGCGCGGCCCGTCCTGAGCCCGGTCGTCAGAAGGCGACCTGGTACCAGGTCGCCCGGCGTCCGAGGTGGCGGAGGCGGCAGCAGTTACGGTTGGGCCTGGTGATCGGCAATCCTGCGCATGGCGTCGGCGAACGCCTCGCTGCGGTCACGGTAATCCCGGAACCGCCCGAAGCTCGGCGCGGCGGGCGACAGCAGCACCACGCCGTCCGGCCGGGCCCAGGCGAACCCGCCCGCGACGGCCGCGTCCAGGTCCGCGCAGTCGGTCACGCCCGCGAACGCGGCTGGCGGCCCGGGCGGTGCGGCGGCTGCCGCCCGTTCGATCTCGGCGCGGATGCGGGGGCCGCTGTCGGGCAGGGTCAGGACGAAGGTCGGGGCGTCCCGGCCCAGGACGCCGGCGGCCAGCGGGGCGTAGTCGATGCCACGGTCGTGGCCGCCGACGATCAGCGCGACCCGGCGGCCGGGCAGGGAGTCGAGCGCGGCGAGGGCGGGCAGCACGTTGGTGGACAGGCTGTCGTCGACGAACGTGACGCCGGCGACCGCGCCGACCGGCTCGAGCCGGCTGGGCAGCTGCCGGTAGCCGACCGCCGCCGCCCGCAGCCTGGTGCCGTCGCGCGCCCCGGGCACGCCGAGGGCGACCAGGCAGCGGCGGGCGATGAGCGCGTTCCTGCGGTTGTGCTGGCCGAGCAACCCGAGCGGGTCCATCCAGTCCGCACCGGGATCATCGCCTGAGGACACCCACTCCACCCGCGGCCCCAGCAGCCCCGCGCGCTCGGCGAGCAGGTCGCTGTCGCCGTTCGCCACCGTCAGGTCGGCTCCCGGCTGGGAGCACAGGGACAGCTTGTCCCGGTAGTACTGCTCCACTCCCCCGTGCCAGTCGAGGTGATCCGGGTGCAGCGAGGTGACGGCGACCACGGGCGGCGAGCACGCCAGGTCGGTGGCCTGGTAGCTGGACACCTCGATGGCCCAGTAGTCAAAGTCGCCCGGCGCG
>JASHPR010000033.1 GCA_030038015.1 Streptosporangiaceae bacterium | reverse complement strand
GCCAGATCTGCAACCACCGCAAGGCCGACCGGCTGCTCGAAGAACTCGGCTGGACCCTGGCTGTCCTGCCAGTGGTACCACGTGGCGCCCACTGGAGGCTAGTGGGCGCTCAGCACGACGGCGACCCCCAGTGGGCCGCTTATTTGCGTGAGCCCAGCGCCGCCTTAATCCCGGCCGCCGCCTGACCTAGCTCAGCACCCCCGTCGCTTCCCGCCGCACCGGCCGTCCCCGCATGGGGGTTCGCGTGGGTTGTCCCCCGCGTGTGGGGGTGTCCCCCGCGTGGGCGGCGTTCTTTATGCCGAACGATCGGTGGTATCACCCGCGATCGCCGTCTCCGCCACCGGGCCGGGCGCGTCGGCGTCGCTGCCACTCCCGGCCGCCCCGAACCCCCGGAACTCCCGCTGCGTCAGCCCGCCCAGTATCGCGACCACGACCACCCCTCCCGCGATCGGGAAGAACGGCACGGGCCCGAGATGATGCACGAGCACCCCGGTAATCGCTACCGATAGCGGGAAGCTGCCGAACGCGCACAGCATGATCGCGCCCATGATCCGCCCGAGCAGCGCCGGTGGGGCCCACCTCTGCAGCACGGTGAGGAAGGTGACGTTGCCGAGCCCGTTGGTGGCGCCCACCACGAACAGGGCAGCGGCCGCCCCGGCCTCGCCGCCCAGGTACGGGGTCAGCGCGACCGCCGCCCCGTCGGCCAGGAACATCGCCGCGGCGAAGATGGCCGGCGCCCGCAGCCCGCCGGTACGCGCCGCCGCGAGCGTGCCGATCACGCCCCCGGCCGCGAGGCAAGCCAGCAGCGCGCCGTAGCCAGCCGCCCCGAACCTGGCGTGCGCGAGCGAGGGCAGCGCCACGTCGCCCATCCCGCCGCTGGCGAGGTTCGCCGCGATGACCACAAGCAGGAGGACCTGCAGCACCCGCGAGCTCCGCAGCAGCGCCAGCAACCCGTCTCCTGCGCCTGCGCCTGCTCCTGCTCCTGCCGCCCCGTCGGTCGCCTCGCCTGCCTCCGGCCGCCCCGCTGGCCTGCCCGCTCCCGAGTCCGTACCGTCCGCGTCCGCCGCCTCACCGGCCTCCTTCAGCGGCGCCGCCCCGTCAATCTCTCCGATCCCGGCCGCACCAGTGAACCCGGCGGCCGCGGATCCGATCGCTGGCCGCGGCGGGATCAGCGCCAGCGTCAGCGCCGACACCGCGAACGAGGCGGCGTCGACGGCGAAGGCCCAGGTCGACGCCCGGGTGACGGCGACCAGGGCGCCGCCGAGGGCCGGGCCGAGCAGCGACCCGGCCTCCACGGCCGCGGTGGAGATCGCGTTGCCCGCCGCGAGCCGCTCGTCGTCGAGCAGCGACGGCATGAGCGCGAACGAGGCCGGGATGAACATGCCCTCGCCGGCGCCGATGAGCGCGGCGACGGGCCCGAGCGCCGCCAGCGAGGCCGTGTGCCGCGCCGCGAGCACGACCAGCGCCGCGACGAGCACGCAGCGCGCGGTGTCGGCCGCGAGCATGACCGTGCGCGGCCCGATCTTGTCGGCCAGCACCCCGCCGACCGGGATCAGCGCCATGCGCGGCACGCCGTAGCAGGCCAGCACGGTGCCGAGCAGGATCGCGCCGCCGTGGCTCGACAGCACGAGCCAGGGGAGGGCGACCGCGTAGCAGTAATCCCCGATCGTGGACGTGAACTGCCCCCCGGTCAGCAGCCGGAAGCTCCGCACCGCCAGCGGCCCCGAGCGCCACGCCGCGGCCATCCGCTCCAACCCCGGGATCCCGCTGGTCACTGTGCCTCCTCCGGCCCGAACCGCGGGTGCAGATCCACCACCACCTGGACCGGCAGCGCCCCCGGGGACCGCTCGGCCGGATCCAGCCGCACGTACTGGTTCAGGATGTCCAGCAGCTTCGCCCGCAGTTCGTCCAGCTCGGCCGCCGTCACGTGCGCGGCGCTGAACACCTCACCCGACGCGGCCCGCCAGTCGGCCGGATACTCGGACTCGCGGTCCACGTAGCGCACGCGCACCTCCTCCGCCGCCTCGCGTATGTTCTCCACCAGCAGCCGCCTGGCCACCCGGCTCGCGGCCGGGGCGTCCGGGCGGTCTTCCAGGTTGAAGGCGAGCAGGCGGACCCGCCACGGGCGCTCCCGCCCGTCGGCGGCGCTGGCCCGGTCCTCCTCGACGAACCCGTACTTGGCCAGCGTCCGCAGGTGGTAGCTGCACGCCGAGGGGGAGAGCCCGGCCACCTCCGCGCACTGGGTCGCCGTCGCAGGCCCGTGCAGCCCCAGGTACTCCCAGATGGCGATCCTCGCCCGATGCGCCAGCGCGCGCATCATCTTCGGGTCGGTGAGCGTGACCGGGTTCCCCGGCATCCCGGGCTTGGCATCCCCCGGCATCCCGGGCTTGGCATCCCCCGGCATCCCGGGCTTGGCATCCCCCGGCATCCCGGGCTTAGCATCCCCCGGCATCCCGCGCTTAGCCTTCATATCTGAAAGACTACTTTCGAAATAACTGTTTCACAATAGCCGCGGGGTAGGATTCGGGTGGAGGCCGATGCGATGCAGCGCGAGATTTTCACCCCGGAACACGACACGTTCCGT
>JASHPR010000425.1 GCA_030038015.1 Streptosporangiaceae bacterium | reverse complement strand
GCCCGGCCGCGCGCCGCAGCCCGGGGCTGGATGCCCCGGCGAGGCGGTTCGCGAGCGCGACCACCTGGGGCGTGGAACGGTAGTTGCGCACAAGATTGATCACGGTTGCGTCGGGGAACTCCGCCGGGAAGCCGTTCAGGTAGGCCGGGGAGGCCCCGGTGAAGGAGTAGATCGTCTGCTGCGGGTCGCCGACCACGCACAGGTCATCCCGGTCGCCGACCCAGGCGTCGAGCAGCAGCTTCTGCAGCGGGTTGACGTCCTGATACTCGTCAACGACGAAGTACGCGTACCGGTCCCGGACGGCCGCGGCGGCGGCCGGGTGCCCGTCCAGGATCGCGGCGGTGAGCTCGAGCACGGACTCGAAGTCGACCAGGTGCCGCTCCCTGCGCAGCTCCTCGTACGCGGCGTACAGCCGGGACAGCGTGCCGGGCGCGACCGGCTGCGCCCTCCCCGCCTTGGTGCTTGCCTCCTCGTAGTCGCCGGCCCGCACGCCGGTGACCTTGGCCCACTCGATCTCGCCTGCCACGTCCCGCAGCTCGGGCATGCTCAGCTGCAGCCGCATCCGCCGGGCTGCCTCCGTCACCAGGCTGACCTTGGACTCGAGCACCCGGGGCGGAGGGCCGCCCACCGTCAGCGGCCAGAAATAGGTGAGCTGCCGCAGCGCGGCCGCGTGGAAGGTCCGCGCCTGCACCCGCTCCATCCCGGCGCCCGGCAGCGCCTGGTCGCCGAGCAGGCGCAGCCGCCCGCGCAGCTCACCGGCCGCGCGGGTGGTGAACGCGACGGCCAGAACGCGCGCCGGGTCGGCCACGCCGGTCGCCACCGCATAGGCGATCCGGTGCGCGACGGCACGGGTCTTGCCGGTGCCCGCACCGGCAAGCACGCAGACCGGGCCCCGGGCCGCGAGCGCGACCTGCCGCTGCTCGGGGTCGAGCGCGGCCAGCACGGCATCAGCGGAATCCATCAGGCACCTCCCGCCGGCTCGCTCCGGCCGCTAGGCTTCGTCCGGCTCGACATCTTTCCGCATGCCACCGACGCCAGGCGCCACGCCGGGCGGGAAGCCCGCGAAGCGTTAGCGCGTTAGTAAAGTTCGGTAGTGCGGGAAGTTGAAGGGGAGGACGGCAGATGACACAGCCGCTGACCATGTACACGACGACGTGGTGTGCGTTCTGCAAGCGGCTAAAGCGCCAGCTGGCGGCCGACGGCATTGGGATGGCCGAGATCGACATCGAGCAGGACACTGCGGCCGCCGAGTTCGTCATGGCGGTGAATGGCGGCTTCCAGACGGTGCCGACCGTTGTCTTCCCCGACGGCAGCGCGCTCACGAACCCCTCCGCAGCCGCGGTCAAGCAGCGGCTGAACGAGCTGGCTGTCACCGATGTCTAAGAAACGTGCCCGCACGCTGCGCTCCCCGGCGGATCCGGCCGTGCCGGAGGCGGGCCGTGATGAGGCCCCGTCCGCTGCCGCCGGCCCGGCTGACCCGCCCGGCGCGGAGCCGCATGCGGCTCGCGCGCTGGCTGCGCCGGGCGAAGAGGCCGTCGTCCGGCGCACCAGGGACGGCTGGCGGGTGGGCGACGACGAGCTGCCCGACCTGACCTGCGCGATGGTGCTGGCCGACCTGCTCGCCGCCGAACTGCCCACGGAGATCCAGCCCGCGGTTCCCGCGGGCGCTGCCGCCCCGGACGCGGCGCCCCAGCCCGTGGCCAAGCACGCCCGGGCCGGCGCGGTGCACGAGGGCCTCGGCCTGGACGAGGAAGCACACCGGCTCCGGACGACTGTCGGCCAGCTCGAGCACGCCCTGACCGCCCGGATCAGGATCGAGCAGGCCATTGGGGTCCTGGCCGAGCGCCACCGCATCCGTCCCCGCCAGGCATTCGAGCAGCTCAGAACCGCCGCGCGCAACCGCGGCCGCAAGGTCATCGACATCGCGAGCGACGTCGTGGCCAGCGCCACCAACCCGCTGCTGCAGCTGCCCGAGGAGCTGTCCCGGCAGCGCCCGGCGCCGCGGCACGCGGCCAGGAACCCGCGGCACGTTCTGCATTCCGAATAGCCGGTTAGGCCCCATTTACGCCGCCCCGGTGAGCCTTGCCCGGCCGCAGTTGCTCCTGGTTCGCAAGCGACCACGAAGGGTAACAACCCCCTCGAGGGGGAGGCGTGGAGGACGACGACGGGTGCCACGGCGGCGATCCCGGCCGCCTGCTCATCATCGGGGGCGCTGAGGACCGGCGTCATGGCGCCCCGCTGCTTGAGCGGTTCGTCGAGCTGTCCGGCGGCCAGGCGGCCCGCATCGTCCTGGTCACGGCCGCGACTGGCGTTCCCGACGAGATGCACGCCGACTACGAGCGGGTGTTCCGCAGGCTCGGCGCCGATCAGACCATCCCGCTGCGGCTGCGCGGCCGGTCCGACGCCGACGGCGATGACGCGGCCAAGATCCTCCAGGGCGCTACCGGCGTCTTCATCAGCGGCGGCGACCAGTCCCGGCTGCGGGCCCTGGTCGGCTCCCGGATCAACGACATCCTGCGGGACCGGCTCAGCGCCGGCGGCCTGGTGATCGCGGGAAGCAGCGCCGGCGCCACGGCCATGGGCCGCACGATGATCCTCGGCGGCGAGCGCCCGGATGTGTCGGCGGCCGCGGTCCGGACCGGGCCGGGGCTCGGCCTGATCCCGAAGATGCTCATCGACATGCACTTCGGTGAGCGCGGCCGGCTCCCCCGGCTCCTCAGCGCCGTCGCGCTTGACCCGGATCACCTGGGGGTCGGCATCGACGAGAACACCGGGATCCTCGTCGGCCAGGGCCAGTTCGAGGTGCTCGGCAGCGGCACGGTCACCGTCGCCGACGCGGAGCACGCCACGGTTGTCCACCCTGCCGGCGACGACGACCCGATCACTCTCTTCGGGGTCCGCCTGCAGCTGCTCCCGCGCGGATGCATCTTCAACATCGAGACCCGCGAGGCCGCCATCGGTCCCGCGCACGACCGGTACTGACCGGCGTCATCCGGCCCCACCCAAGGGAGCGTCACGTGCGCCTGGAAGACCTGCGCCACCTGAGCGGACCTAACGTCTTCACCGCCAAGCCGGTCATCCTTGCCCGGGTGGAGCTCGAGGAGCTCACCTGCCAGGAGACCACCGGCCACCCGGGCTTCGCCGAGCGGCTCACCGCGGCCCTGCCCGGCCTCGCCGGCCATCACTGCGCCGCCGGCCGGCCCGGCGGGTTCCTCGCGGCGATGGCGCGCGGGACCTACTTCGGGCACGTGACCGAGCACGTGGCGCTGGAGCTGTCTGCGCTGGCCGGCCGGGACGTGCACCTCGGCCGGACCATCTGGGCGGGCGCCGACGGCCGCTACGACGTCATGATGGAGTGCCCGCAGGACGAGCCCGCGGAGTCCGGGGTTCCCGCTGACCTGCTCAGGCTGGCGATCGCCACGGTCGACGGCATTCTTCACGAACGTGACGCCGGCTTCCCGGCCGAGCTCGCCAGGATCTCCGGCGCGGTGGAGCGGGAGCGCCTCGGCGTGAGCACGGCCGCCCTCGCCGCCGCCGCGCGCCGCCGCGGGATCCCCGTCCGCAGGGTCGGCAGCCTGAGCATGCTCAGGCTCGGCTACGGCCGGCACCGCCGGCTCGTGCGCGCGGCGCTGACCGAGCAGACCTCGGTCATCGGCGTGGACATCGCCGCCGACAAGATGCTCGCCAAGCGGCTGCTGGCCGACGCGGGCATCCCGGTGCCCGACGGCGTGGTGGCCTGGAGTGCCGAGGAAGCGGCGGCGGCGCTGGAAGCGCTCGGCGGCCCCGTGGTCGTCAAGCCCTGCACGGGCAGCCACGGCGTCAACGTGAGCGTCGGCGTGGCCACCGGGGAGGAGGCGGCCGCCGCGTTCGCGGCGGCCGCCGGCGAGCACGGCGGCGCGATCGTGGAGCGGTTCGTGCCCGGCACCGACTACCGGGTGCTGGTGGTCGACGGCCGGGTGACGGCCGCGGCCGAGCTGCGCCCGGCCGCGGTGACCGGCGATGGCAGCAGCGACATCAGCGAGCTGATCGCCCGGGTGAACGCCGACCCGCGCCGTGGCGAGGGGCACTCGCGCGAGCTGACGAGGATCAGGCTGGACGCCAGCGTGGCCGCCCACCTGGCGGGGCAGGGGCTTGACCGCCATTCGGTGCCGGCCAGCGGCCAGGTCGTGACGCTGCGCCGGAACGCGAACCTGTCCACCGGCGGCACCAGCCGGGATGTCACCGACCAGGTGCACGGCGACGTTGCCGACATGTGCCGGCGCGCCGCGGCCGTGGTCGGGCTCGACGTGTGCGGCATCGACATGCGGCTGGCCGACATCTCCGCTCCCCTGCCCGCCGGCGGCCATGGCGCCGGCCACGGGGCGGTGCTCGAGGTCAACGCCTGCCCGGGTCTGCGCATGCACCTGTCCCCCGACGAGGGAACCCCGCGCGACGTGGCAGGCGCGGTCATCGACACCCTGTATCCCCCGGGCGCCCCTTCCCGCATCCCGGTCATCGCGGTCACCGGGACCAACGGGAAGACCACGACGGTCCGGATGATCGGCCACATCCTCGGGCAGGCAGGCCTGCGGGTCGGCATGAGCACCACCGACGGCGTGTACGCGGGGGGGCGGCTGGTCTACGAGGCGGACGCGTCGGGGCCGCGGTCGGCCGAGATGGTGCTCGATGACACCAGCGTGGAGGCCGCGGTGCTGGAGACGGCCCGCGGCGGGATCATCCGCCGCGGCCTCGGCTACGACAAGGCCGACGTCGCGGTGATCACCAACATCGCCGCGGATCACCTGGGCACGGACGGCGTCGACGGCATCGGGCAGCTCGTCGACGTCAAGGCGCTGATCGCCGAGGAGATCCACGATGGCGGCACCGTGGTGCTCAACGCCGACGACCCGACGGCCGCCGCCATCGCCGGCCGCCCACGGGTGCGCAGGCACGCCCCGGTGATCAGGTACTTCAGCCTGTCCGGCGGGAACCCGGTGGCCGAGCGGCACCGCCAGGCCGGCGGGATCACCTGCGAGCTCCGCGACGGCCAGCTTGTCGAGTTCGACGGGACGAGGGAGCGGGTCCTGCTCGGCGTCGCCGAGCTGCCCGGCGCGTTCGGCGGGCTCGCCCGGCACCTGGTCGCCAACGCCCTCGCCGCGGTCGCCGCGTGCCGCGCCGTGGGGGTGAGCGCCAAGGACATCAGGCGCGCGCTGCGCACGTTCACCCCGGGCGAGGCCAACCCGGGCCGGGGCAACGTGTACCTGGCCGCGGGCAGCCCGGTAATCCTGGACTACGGCCACAACGCCGCCGCGCTCGCCGCGACCGGGCGCATGATCAGCGACGTCTGGGGCGGCGAGCCCGTCGCGGCGATCACGTTGCCCGGCGACCGCCGCGACGACCTGGTCACCGCCACGGCCGAGACGATCGCAGCGTGGTTCGGGCGGGTCGTCGTGTACGAGGACGCCGACAAGCGCGGCCGCGCGCCGGGCGAGATGACCGGCCTTATCACCGCGGCGATGCGCCGGTCCAGGCCCGCGGCCACGTGCTCCGCCGCGGAGGGCCCCGAGGCGGCCCTCCGGGCTGCCCTGGGCATGGCTGCGGGCAGCCCGGTGCTGTTCCTGTACGAGAAGCTCGGGACGGCCCGGCACGCGCTCGAGGCGATCGGCGCCCAGCCCTGCCCGGCTGCCTGGGACGGCACGGCCGCGGCCGTCAGCCCCGCGCACGGCATCACGTCATGGCCGGCCATGTCACAGCCGGCCATGGCGGCGGCCGGGCCGCTGCGCAGGGCGGACCAGGCCTGCCAATGGAACCGCGGCCACCGCTGACCTCGACCCGGCGGGAGCCCGGCTTCACCACGGGGCCGGACTTCACCACGGAGGCCGCGCAGCCCACGGAGCCCGTGCAACTGGCGCCCGCGCAACCTATGGAGCCTGCGCACACTCGCGGAGCCGCGCAGCCCACGGAGCCCGCGCAGCCCACGGAGCCGCGCAACCCACGGAGCCGGCGCGCACCCACGGCTCCGCGCCATGAGCGCGCACACCCGCGGGATCCGGATCGTGGGCTGGGACCTCAGCCCACTTCGGCGGTGTAGACGACGGTGTTGCTCAGGTAGTGGCCGGTAGCGGAGTCGAAGGCGCCGCCGCAGGTGATGAGGCGCAAGCCCGCGTAGGGACTCGGGCCGTACACGCTTTCGGTGGGGAAACTGTCCTTCAGGTAGCTCCGCACCGCCGTGACGCTGAACGCCACCGTGGACCCGTCGGCTCGCCGGACGTAGACGCGGTCGCCGACGCGCAGCTCGGACAGCCGGTAGAACACGCCAGGCCCGGTCAGCGAGTCGACGTGGCCCACGATGATGGCCGAGCCGATGGCCCCCGGCCGCGGGCTCCCCGTATACCAGCCCGCTACGGTCGTCGAAGACGGCACCTGCAACGCGCCACCCGCCGTCCGGCCAAGCGTGACCAGGTAGGTTCTCACCCCGATCAGCGGGATGGTCAGCAAGACCGGCCGGGGAACCAGAGCCGACTGGGCCGACTGCGCTGACTGCGGCGGGGCGACGAACGGGCCCATGGGCGCGGGCACGGCGTGTACTCCGGGCGGGGGCGGCCGCGTGGCGGGAGTTGAGTGCCGGGTCAGCACAAGGCCGGCCGTGCCGGCCACGATCACCATCAGGCCGACCGCGAGGGGAAACGCGGCCGGCCTGCGGATGAGCGCCATTACATCCGGTAAACCTTGGCGGCCAGCTGGCGCACCCTGTTGCTGCGGCGCAGCTGGAAGCCGCTGATCAAGGCAAGCAGCACGCCGGCGCCGATGACTGCCAGCCACGGCAGCGCTGAGCCTGGGCCGTGCGCCGCGGTGCCACCGAATCCGGTTTGCACGCCACCCACGGGCGGCTCACCGGAGCCCGCGGCATCCAGCAGGTTCAGTATTGAGATGCCGCTGGGTGTGTCGATGACGACCTCCGTGTGGACGGTGCCCGCGACGAGCGTGACCGGCAGGCTGTACTTCGCGGTGGGCCCGGTCGCGGTCATCGTCCAGGTGCCAGCAGGGATGGGTGCGTAGGAGCTCACCGAGCCGGACGGCGCGCTGGACGTGATGTCCCCAGCGGCACCCGGTGCGCAGCTGCAGTGGAACGTCACATCCTTCTGGTTGATGGAGGCCTGGATCACCCGCACGAGGGATTTGCCCGATGGCGTGGTCAGGCTGTCGTCGAGGACCTGCGCCTGCCTGCCCAGGTTCGCGACCGTGAGGACCGCCACCGTGTAGGAGTGACCTGCCTGCACCGTGACGCTGACGGACACGACGGGCTGAGCCGACGGGGCGGCACCCGCGGGCAGCATGTTGACGGTGTAGTCACCGGCGTCGACGGGGTCATAGTTCGACACTGTTCCGTAGGCGACGTCGCGCAGGACGAGCTGGGGGCTGGAAACCCCAGACGAATACAAATACACGTCTACGGGAGATGTGGTCGGGGACAGGTTAGCGAGCCGGATCCAGCCGTTGCTCGTGGCCGCGGAAGACACCGAAGCGGCGGGAATGCTAAGCAACAAGGCAAAAAGGGCGAGAAACAAGGCCGCCCGCCATGATGTTATCCGAAAACTCACTTTCGATCCCCTCCCCAAGCTGCAGAAGCTTTATCCGCCTCTCAGCCCAAACTGCCCGGCGAAGAGGTCAGTGCTTACAGTAGAGGTGAAATTGTGCACGAGCAACCCCTTCGATATCGAAACCAGCCGTTTGCTAACCATACAGAAACGGGCTCATGGAAAACCGAAGAAAGCCTCATGTCGGACTTATAAGAAATAATCGTACGGCAGCGGTCATATTGCTGCTGCGTGGCCCCTGGTAATTACCGCAGGTCGGGAATGCGCTAGGTAACGCGCGATAAGTATGACAAAACCTCTCTTTATTGCCGCGATGTGGACGGTAGCCCCGTAGCGGACGGTTCGTAATAGCCGCGATCCGGGTTCGGGCTCACGGGTGTGAGCCCGTCTGGCGGCGTAGACCGGCCGGGTTCGTGCAGGCGATCCTCCTGGCGGGCGGGGTTCATCCTGACTGACAAGCGGCCCTTGCCTACCAGAGGTAGACGTCCCCGTCCTCATCCGCGGTCGCCAGGGTCTTTCCATTAGGACTGAACACCACCGCGTTGACGCCGCCGCTGCCCGGGTCCACGAGGGTGTGGGCCAGCTTCCCGGTGACGACGTTCCACACGTAGGCGCAGCCATTGGCGTCGCCGACGGCGAGGGCCTTGCCGTCCGGGCTGAACGCCACCGAATCTGCGCCCTTACTGCCGGGGTCGGGGAACGTAGCGGCCAGTTGCCCGGTGACCACGTTCCACAGGTAGACGCTGCCATTGCGGTCACCGGCCGCGAGGGCCTTGCCGTCCGGGCTGAACGCCACCGAATCTGCACCCTGGCTGCCGGGATCGGTGAAGGTGGCGGCCAGCTTCCCGGTGACCACGTTCCACAGGTAGACGCTGCCATTGCCGTCCCCGGCCGCCAGGGTCCTGCCGTCCGGGCTGAACGCCACCGAAAATGCGCCCTGGCTGCCGGGATCGGTGAGGGTGGCGGCCAGCTTCCCGGTGACCACGTTCCACAGCTTGATGATGCCGTCGGTGCCGTTGGCACCGCTGGTGTCATCGCCGGCCGCCAGGGTCTTGCCGTCCGGGCTGAACGCCACCGAGTACGCGCTCGCGAAGCCGCTGGTGCAGCCGGCGGTGGCGATGTCCCATACGCAGATCCCGCCACCGCCGTTCCCAACGCGGCCAGCTATGGCCAGCGTCGTGCTGGAAGGGCTGAAGGCCAGCGACGATACGAGGCCGCCTTTGTAGTCGGACGGGAGATCGATGCCGACACGGATGTAATCCGGGGAGCTCACCGCACTCGGGGACTTCGCCGGCCTGGGCAGTTTCGCTGGACTGCGCATCACGAAGGGAATCGCTCCCGCCGCGCCGAGGATCGCGCAGACCAGGGCGACCGCAGCGAGGCGACGACGCCGGATCCGGACTGTGGTCGTGCCCGTTGCCGCAGGAACATCCGGTATGCCCGGTATCACGTCTGGAACGTCCGCCAGGCCCGCTATGACGTCCGGAGCATCCGCCAGCCCGCCAGCTGCCTCCCGTGACCCGGCGGCTGTTCCCAGGTCTGCGGCCGGTGAGCTATCGGCCCCGGCCGTTGTGCCTGCTGCGAGGACGCCTTCGCCCGTCAGGGCTGTGGCCGTCGGCGCCAGGACCCCGGCCGCGCCGCCATCGGCCGCACCGCCCGGGCGGTCAGGCCGGATGACAAGGGCAGCCGCAGCGATCTCCGCGACGTCGGCCGCCCCGCCACCAGGTACCGAGCCGGCCGCGGCAGGCACCGGGGCAGCCGG
The DNA here is from genome assembly GCA_030038015.1 of Streptosporangiaceae bacterium. Classification (GTDB taxonomy): domain Bacteria; phylum Actinomycetota; class Actinomycetes; order Streptosporangiales; family Streptosporangiaceae; genus JASHPR01. Next base: position 4,828 of record JASHPR010000425.1, on the reverse strand, counting down.
GACCGCTGCCTGAGTCGCCGCTGCCACCGCCGGCGGGACATCCGATGGTGCGACCGGACGACGCACGATGCCGCGCCGGCGCCGCCGCGCCCGGGGTGCCCCGTCACCGCCCGAGCCGGGCTCCCGCCGCCCGCGCCGGTCGGCCGCTGAAATGTCCGCCGCATCCGGAGCGTCCGCCACGTCCGCCGCATCCGGCGCATCCGCTACCGTCCGGGGAGCATCCGCCACCACGTCCCGAGCGTCCGCCGCGGCCTCCGGCGCACCCGCCATCGCGACCGGGGCGTCCGCCTCTGCCACCTCCAGCGCCCCTGCGGCGGCCTCCAGCACATCCGCCGCGGCCTCCAGCACATCCGCCGCGGCCTCCGGCGCATCCGCCGCGGCCTCCGGCGCATCCGCCGCGGCCTCCGGCACATCCGCCGCGGCCTCCGGCACATCCGCCGCGGCCTCCGGCACATCCGCCGCGGCCTCCCGCATATCCGCCGCGACCTTCTGCGTATCGGCCACGACCTCCGGCGCCTCTGCGATCTTCAGCGCATCCGTGACATCCGGCGCATCCGCCATCGCCTCGGGAGTGTCCGCCATTGCGGCCGGAGCGTCGGCCGACTCCCCAGTTTCGCCGACCTGCCCGCCTCGCCCAGAACCCCTTCCCAGATCGGGTTCGGGCTGGCTATCCGGCTCAGCCGACGCCAGGACCCCGGCGTCTTCATCAGCCTCAGCGCCGGGATGGCCAGGCCCGGGAACAAGGACCTCTCCCGGCACCGAAACGACCGTCGCGGCAGGCACCGGGGCAGCCGGGGCGACCGCCGCCTGAGCCGCCGCTGCGACCGCCGGCGGGACATCCGTTGGTGCGGCCGGACGACGCATGATGCCGCGTCGGCGCCGCCGCGCCCGAGGTGCCCCGTCACCGCCAGAGCGCTCCAGCGCCCGTGCGGCGGTCTCCGGCCCATCCGCCGTCGCGACCGGGGCCTCCGCCTCCGCCACCTCCAGCGCCCCTGCGGCGGCCTCCGGCCCATCCGCCATCGCGACCGGGGCCTCCGCCTCCGCCACCTCCAGTGCCCCTGCGGCGGCCTCCGGCCCATCCGCCATCGCCTTGGGAGCACCCGCCACTGCAACCGGAGGGAAGGCCGACCCGCCAGCTTCGCGGGCTGGCCGGCCCGGCCCAGAACCCGCCCCCAGGTATGTGGCCGACTGGCCATCCGGCTCAGCCGGCGCCAGGACCCCGGCGTCTTCATGGGCCTCAGCGCCGGGACCGGCCGGGCCGGGGACAAGGACTTCTCCCGGCACCGAATCGACCGTCGCGGCAGGCACTGGGGCAGCCGGAGTTGCCGCCGCCGTCTGCTCTGGGGCAGGCGCCGGAGTTGCCGCCGCTGTCTGCTCTGGCGGAGGCGCCGGCGCAGCCGGAGTTGCCGCCGCTGTCTGCTCTGGCGCAGGCGCCGACGCAGCCGGAGTTGCCGCCGCCGTCTGCTCTGGGGCAGGCGCCAGCGCAGGCCGGGGCGCTGCGGTCTGCGTCGCGGCAGGCGTCGGGGCAGGCCGGGGCGCTGCGGTCTGCGTCGGGGCAGCCGCCGGCGGGGGAGTATCGGATGGCGCGACGACGGGAGGCGGCGGCTGAACGGGCACGGTGGCGGAGGCTCGGGCATGGTACGGCGTCAGGCCGAGCGCTTCCCGCAGCGCGTCGGCGAAGTCCCCACACGACTCGTACCGGTTCTCCCGGGCCTTGGCCATCGCCTTGGCCATGACCTGATCGATGGCGACAGGCAGATCCGGCCGCCGCGCCACGAGCGACGGCGGCGGAGCGGAAAGGTGCGCCAGCAGCACCGCTGTGCCGTGGTCACGCTCGAATGGCACCGTCCCGGTCAGCAGCTGATACGTGACGCAGGCCAGCGCGTACTGATCGGCACGCCCGTCCACGGCCAGGCCCTCGATCTGCTCGGGCGCCGAGTAATACGGGGTACCTAGATACTCGGCCCCGGTCATGCTCACCGACGCCGACGCGCCCTTGGCGACCCCGAAATCGGATAGGTACACGTGATCGGGCCGGCCCGCCCGCGCATCCACCAGGATGTTCGCTGGCTTGACATCACGGTGCACCAGCCCCGCGCCGTGCGCGGCATCCAGCGCCGAGGCCACCGGGGAGACAAACTCCGCAGCCCGCCCCGGCGCCAGCGCGCCCTCCCGCTCCAGCACCAGACGCAGGTCCCCGCCCTGGACGAACCGCATCGCGATGAACAGCACTCCGTCGGCTTCGCGGGCCTCGTAGATCGGGATGATGTGCGGGTCATCCACCAGCGCCGCCGCCCGCGACTCCGCGATGAACCGACGCCGGTAAGCCACGTCCGCAGCCAGCGTCGGCATCATGATCTTCAGCGCCACCAGCCGGCCCAGCTGCTCATCGCGGGCGCGGAACACCACCGCCATCCCGCCGGCGCCGACCTGCGCCTCCAGCCGGTACCCTGCCAGCAGTGCGCCCGGCCGGAACCCGCCTAGATGCGCTGGGAAATCCTCGCTCAACCCCCCTCCCCCCCAACTCCGTAGCGTCTCGACCCAGGCCTGGGTCTCGCTCACCGGCCATGGACCCTGGAGGCCGTTTAGATTATCCGTTCCGGCGCCTATCGCTGCAACCCAGGAAATCCAGGCGAATCGGTGCGGTTGCGACACCTTCAGGCGGCTCCACGTGGGCGGTCCAAGATCGCATCCGCCCTCAAAACAGCCCTTCTTTATCGCCTAAAGGTCTTATCGGGAGCTGCTCTTGCGTCAGCCATTGCTTGCAACGGGCCGGATCGGATTGGCGTTTTATTATGCATCTGGACTCAACCGCGGTACCCGTTTAATAGCGCAAGGCTGGAAGCCCGTGACGTATTCCGATTATGCGCTAGCGTGCCTTCCGGAGCCATGGGTGAACGACCACCTGGCAGAACATGTGCCGTCACGCTGTCGCCATCGTCGCGAATGGCCGCTGGCTGGGAAGGCGTTGAGCGAGCAGCGCGCTCCGCTCCGCCGGTTTTGGGCGAGGCCACGTCGCCGCTGGCCGGGCCAGCGCTGGTTGCCGGGCGAACTCGCGAATGAGCCCGCTGAATTGCGGTCAGCGTGCGCACGTGGTCACCGGCGGCATCGAGGTGCAACAACTGGCAGTTCGGCGCGCGGCCGTCATGACCTGCGGACGTCGGGCCTTCAGTAATCCTCATTATTGAAGATGGGTTAGCCAGCGGCGAGGACGGCGCCGGAATGCGACCAGGGGCGGGTGAAGCCGACCGGGTCCTCGTCGCCCGGGGGTGCCGCGCTGGTCCCGAACGCGGCGACGCGAATCGGGAAGCCGGTGGCGTAAGCCTCGATCATCTCGTCGTGCCCGATCACCAGGCCGACGTGGCCGGGCGCGGCAGGCGTCCCATCGGCGCCGGCGAAGAACACCAGGTCCCCCGGCTCGACCTGGCTGGCGGGCACCTGCGGTCCCCAGAGCCACTGCTGCTGCGAGGTACGCGGGATGTACACGCCCGCCGCCCGGTAGGCCATCATCACCAGGCCCGAGCAGTCGTAGGCGTCCGGGCCGGTTGCGCCCCACTGGTACGGCTTGCCAAGCTGTGCCTCCGCGAAGTCGATCGCGGTGGCCACCGCGGCGTTCGGCACCTGCCCCGTGTCGGCCATGGTGCTGACACCGGGTATGCAGCTGGGTACGTTGGCATCGGTCACCGGGCTGACTGTGTAGCCGCCGCTGGCGTATGCCGAGGCGTAGGACAGCACCAGCTGCACGTACGCTTCCGAGTGGTTGTAGGCGAAGATCGCGCCAGACACGTTCTGCTGCACCCCGTGCTCGACCAGGTACTTCGCCGCGCCGGCGATCGCATCGGCGGGGTCGTAGACGCTCGCGACGCCGCCGCCGTCGGCATCGGTGGCCACGCCGTTCACCACCTCGCTGGCCGGGTGGACTGGCGCGCCGCCCCACTCGTTGCCGGCCGCGCCGCCGATGCCTATCTGCATCGGGCCGGCCGCGCCGAAGGCGTTCGAGCCGCTGTGCACGCCGGGCAGGCTGGACCGGCCGTCGTCGCTCTCCACCTCGCCGATCCCGGCCAGGATCACCCACGGGACCCCGTACCTGTTCCCCGTCTCCTGGAACAGCGCGAGGTAGTTGGCTGGGATGGAGTCGCGCGCCTCCGGGCTTGTGGCGGGCTGGCCGCCCTGAGCGGCCGAGCAGCCGGTGCCCGACTCGAACAGCAGCGAGCTGCCGCCGACGATCAGCATCGGGACGGCGATCAGGCCCATCACCATGACGACGGCGACGGCGACGAGCGCGAGCACCGCCCCCTTACCCATGCCGTCCCCGTGCCACCGCCACCTCATGAGTTGCCCGCCGATGCCAGCTCGATGTCGTTGACCTGCCAGCTGCCTCCGGCGTCGACGGCCGTGACCGCGTACTGCATGCTCTGCTGGCTCTGGCCGGCGGTGGCGGCGATGTGCTCGGTAATCGTTACGACGAACGTGATGCTCGACGACCCGAAGGCCCGCAGTGAGTCGATTACGGCGCTGCCCGTGGACACCTGTTTCTCGGCCGCTCGCTGGGCGGCGACGCCCGGCACGGCGTAGCCCTGCGCGATGACCTGGGACAGCTCGGAGGTGATCAGGCCCCGCATGGAGGCGACGTAACCGGCCGTGTTCTGGCTGTACGACCACGTTCCGTAGGCATCAGCGAACTGGGTGACCGTGGCGGCCGCGGCGCCAAGCTGAGACTGGGTGAACGGCAGCCACTGGTAAATGTCCGGGGCCGACGGCGTTGCCGCTGCCGCCGGCGCCGGGCTGGGGCTCGGCGCCGGTGCCGGGGTGGCCGGCGGCGCGGAGC
>JASHPR010000424.1 GCA_030038015.1 Streptosporangiaceae bacterium | reverse complement strand
CCGACCGCGATGCCCAGGCCGCCGCGGCGGACTTCGACGGCCGCGAGGGCCCGGCCGGCCCAGCGGCCCAGGGATCCGCCGGCGCCGCGTTCGGCATCGTCGGCTGGCTGCGGTGGGGCTGGCGGCAGCTGACGTCGATGCGTACCGCGCTGGTCCTGCTGTTCCTGCTCGCGGCGGGCAGCGTCCCGGGATCCCTGCTGCCGCAGGAGGGGACCAACCCGGCGGCGGTGTCGCAGTACTACATCACGCACCCGCTGCTGGCCCGCTTCCTTGGCGACCTGTCGCTGTTCAACGTGTTCGGCGCGCCGTGGTTCGCGGCGGTCTACATCCTGCTGTTCACGTCGCTGGTTGGCTGCGTGCTGCCGAGGACGCTCCGTCTGGTGGGTTCCGCCCGCCAGCCGCCGCCGCGGGCCCCGCGCAACCTGAGCAGGCTCCCGTTCTCGGCCAGCTACGCGACCTTGCTGCCGCCGGAGCAGGCGCTCGACGTGGCGGCGAGGGCGCTGTCCGGACGGCGGTTCCGGCTCCGCACCGGCCCGGGCTGGGTCGCCGCCGAAAAGGGCTACCTGCGGGAAGTGGGCAACCTGCTCTTCCACATGGCGCTGCTCGGCCTGCTGGTGTCGATCGGCCTCGGCGGGCTGTTCGGCTACAAGGCGGACCGGCTGCTCGTCACCGGCACCTCCTTCTCCAACACGGTGACGGCGCTCGATGAGTTCCATCCCGGCCGCCTGGTGGGTCCCGGGGACCTGCAGCCGTTCACGGTGTCGCTGGACCGGTTCAGCGCGTCCTACGTGACCTCGGGACCGCTCACCGGGCAGCCGGCCGCGTTCACGGCGGCGATCCGCTACTCGGCATCGCTGCAGGGTCCGATGCACAGCTATTCGCTGACCGTCAACCATCCGCTCGTCGTCGACGGCGTCCGGGTCTTCCTCATCGGCCACGGCTACGCCCCGACGTTCCGGATCACCGACGGCACCGGGCACGTGGTCTTCGACGGGGCGGTCCCGTTCATCCCGGTCGAGTCCTCCGGGCTGACATCCGAAGGCGCCATCAAGGTGCCGGACGCCGAGCCTCAGCAACTCGGCTTCGTCGGGGTCTTCCTGCCGACCGCCGTGGACGTGGACGGGCGGCTGGAGTCCTGGTTCCCGGCGCCACGGGATCCCATGGTGAGCCTGGTCTCGTACGCGGGGAACCTCGGCATGAACTCGGGCCCGTCACAGTCGGTCTACTCGCTGGACACCTCGGGGCTGCACCAGCTGCCGATCGCGCCGCGGCCGCTGGCCATCGGCCAGTCGATGAACCTCCCCGACGGCCTGGGCACTCTCACCTACACCGGGTATCAGCAGTGGGTCAGCCTCGCGATCACTTACGACCCGGGGCAGATGCCGGCCCTGGTGTCCGGGGTTGTGGTTCTCGCGGGCCTGCTGCTGTCGTTCATGGTCCGGCGCCGCAGGGTGTTCGTGCGCGCCACGGCAGATGCGGCGGGCCGCACGGTGGTCGAGCTCGGCGGGCTGACCAGGTCCGATGCCGCGGGTGGCTTCGAGGAGGAGTTCTCGGGCCTGACCGCCGAGATCGGCGGCCTGCATAAGGCCAGCCCAGACGGCGGCCAGGACCTGGGTGACGCGGGCGCCCCGACCCGAACCGTCCCAGGCTCAACCGTGCCGCCCCCAACCGGCCCGGGCTCAACCGCCCCGGACGCAACCCTCTCGGGGTCAACCCCGGACGCAACCGCCTCGGGCTCAACCGCCCCGAACCGAACCGCCCCCGGCTCAACCGCCCCGGACCGAACCGCCCCAGGCTCAACCGAGGCGAACCGGACCCTCCCGGGCCCGACCGCCCCGGGCCCAATCGACCCCGAACCAACCGCCGGGGAGTGAGGCTCACGTGCCCATCAACACCGGACTGGCCGGCGTCAGCAACGATCTCCTGCTGACCGCGGTCGTCATCTACGCCCTCGCCATGGTCGCCTACGCCTGCGACTTCGCATTCGGGAAGAAGAAGCTGCCCGCAGTGCGAACCGCCAGGGTGCCCGCGCTGGTCGGGGCAGGGTCCGTCCCGGCATCCGGCGGCCAGGCCACCCCGCCCGCCAACGCGGACGGCCCGCTGACCGCGGGCAGCGGCGCGGCGCCCAGCGCCGAGGCCGCCGCAGTCGGCTCCGGCCAGGGACCTGGCCTGGGCGCGCTGGACAGGGAGGCCGTCGGCCGCTGGGTGGCCGTCGCGGTGGCGCTGACCAGTGCCGGCTTCGCCGCTCACATCGCCGGCGTGGTGCTCCGCGGGCTGGCCGTGCACCGGCTGCCATGGGGTGACATGTATGAGTTCGTCACCGCGCTCACCTGCGTCGCCGTGGCGTTCTTCCTCGGCGTCATGATCCGGTACCGCGCCTACTACCTGGGCCTGTTCGTGATGGCCGCCATCGTGCTCGTGCTGGGGCTCGCCGAGACCGTCATCTACACCCCGGCTGGGCCGCTCGTCCCGGCGCTGCAGTCCTACTGGCTGGCCATCCACGTGACCGCGATGACGCTGGCCACCGGCGTGTTCTTCGTGGCGGCCGTCATCGGGGTCGCTTACCTGTTCGTGGACCGCCACGCCAGGCGGCTCGCGGCAGGCCGCCCGGCCGGCGCGGACGGCATACTCCGCAGGCTGCCGGGCCCCGAAGTGCTGGACAGGCTCGCCTACCGGACGGTCGTGTTCGGCTTCCCGATCTGGACCTTCGGCGTCATGGCCGGCGCGATCTGGGCCGACCGAGCCTGGGGCAGCTACTGGAGCTGGGACCCCACCGAGACGTGGGCGTTCATCACCTGGGTGGTTTATGCCTGCTTCCTGCACGCAAGGGCCACCGCCGGGTGGCGTGGACGGCGTGCGGCCTTCATCCAGCTGACCGGGTTCGGCTGCCTGCTGTTCAACGTTCTCGTGGTCAGCCTGGTCATCCCGGGCCTCCACTCCTACGCCGGCCTGACCTGACCGTCCGCGAGCACCCGGCCTACGCCCAATCAGCGAGCTCAGGGCCCAGTTCTAGATCACGGCTGGTTGGGCGCTCTGGGCCGTCCTGGCGCCCGCCTAAGGCTTGTCTGCGACGAACGTCCCCCGCCCCCGGACGCTGTAGACCAGCCCTTCGCCACGCAGCACGCCGAGCGCGCGCTTGACCGTTGCTGGTGACACATCGTACTGCTCGGCTAGCGCCGTGACGGGCGGGAGCCGTCCCGTCTTCCCCCGCTCGATCTGTGCGCGCAGAATGCCCGCTAGCTGCACGTATGGGTGCTCTGGGGAATCCTCGCTGATCATCTGGCAAGCCTATGAAGCAGGTCGGCCTGAAGCGAGATCAGGTGGGATGAGGTGAGCGCTAGTGGACTTAGGTTAGCTTATGTAGGCTGACCTGGTGCCTGACTATGACCTCAACGTGGGCCGCTGGATGGCAGACCATCCCGATTACTGCCTGCGCATCGGATTGGAGGGATTCGGCTACATAGCGCAGCGGCGTGATGACCAAGGCCACGGCGTGGGTGAGCGCTACTCGGCGCTGACGCTTGATGAGCTTGCCGCGATGCTGGCGAAGGCAGACGCGGACGCGTGACCGGGTGCGTGTCTGCGGTGCAGACATCATGCGCGTAGGCGACCGCTGGTACAAAGAGGCTGGCCGGCCCAGATGTCTCAGCACGGCACGCTTCGCGGGCCAGGAGGACCGCGGTTGGCTTCTCAGGCGTCGTTGTCGGCGTCGCGCTCGTAGCGGATCCTGCGCGCCAGCTCCTGCAGGAACTCCAGGTCGTCGTCGGGTCCCATGGGGCCGGGTACCTCACCCGGCCCCAGCGCCGAGTAACCACGCCGGCGGTCAATCCGCGGGTCCATGGCCCGGCCTGCGGGATGACGCCTGAGTGCTTCCTGCTGGCCGATGAAGGTGGCGCCTTCGAGGTAGGGGGGAAGCATTGTCCTGCGCCGGTCAGGTCGCCCGAATGCGATCCAGGCCGCGGCGCCGAACACCGAGAAGAACACGATGATGAGCACCCAGGCGGACTTCGTGAGGCTGCGCAAATCGTAAGCGGGCGTGACCGCAACGTCGATCAGGCAGGGCACCACGAAACCGACCGTGACCAGGCCAAAGAGTATGCCGGCGAGCAACATGGCGGCAGCCTAGCTCCTGCGCGGACCAGCTCGTGGGTAAATTGGCCGACTCATCCTGTCTCGTCCGTGCAGACCGTAATAGGTTACATTGAGTAACGGGAGATGAGGATCGCGCCGATCTGTCGTAACCTGGCGGCCTGTCGATCCAGGGAGACACGGTATGCGGCTGCGCTTACTCGATCGCATCCGCCGCTCACGGCGGCGCCATGATGCAGATAAGGTCAGGCCGCGTGAACACGGCGGGGAGGCTTCCGCGCCAGGCGCCGCAGCCGGGTCCGTCGGCGCCCACCGCAGGGCGGGCGGTGGCCGGTTCGCGCTTCCTCGCATCGGCAGCGGCCGGTCTGCGCCGCCTCGTTCCGACGGCCAGCCCCCTCGTGCCGGGAACGCTCAGTGGGCATCTCCCCGTGCGGGCGGCGGGCGGCCCGCGTCGCCTTACGCGGGCGGCGGGCAGCCGGCGTCTCCTTACGCGGGCGGCGGGCAGCCGGCGTCTCCCTACGCAGGCGGCGGGCAGCCGGCGTCGCCCTACGCAGGCGGCGGGCAGCCGCCGTCTCCCTACACGGGCGGCGGGCAGCCCCTCGCGCCCGACGCTGGCGGCGGCCGGCTAGGAAACGGGACACGCGGCCCGGCTCGGCAGGCTCCGGTTGCGGGCTCACCCCGGCAGCCAGCCGGCCATGCGGGCCAGGTGGCAAGTCACGCTCTGCCGCGCAGGTGGGGGATTGCCCGGGCGGCGGCGCGGGTGGCACCCAAGACCGCGGCTGCCGATCCTGGCGTCAGGACGCCGGGCCGGCCGTCCCCTCAAGCCGCCCAGGCCAAGCCGCCCTGGTATGAGATCGCGCAGCATAACCGGACGGCGGTCGGCCGGAGGCACTGCGGGCGCATCGAGCGGCTGGTACACCGGGAATGGGCCGAGGAGGTGGTGCCGCCGCCGGAGATCGTGCGTGCCATCGACCGCCTTGCCGAGCTGCCGCAGATCATCAAGGCGAGGCTGGCAACGGGCCTGGACGCCATTTACGTCGGGATCGGCGGCGTCCCGTCCCTGGACGACATGAGCCGGCTCAGCGGCGTTCCGCTGCCGTCAGGGCGGGCGACCTGGGACGCCTGTGCCGGCGCCTACGGCGAGCGGAAGATAATTGTCGGCTCCAGGCCGTCGCCGTCGCCCGATGTCATGTGCCACGAGATCGGGCATGCGCTCGACGACATCGACGGCGGTGGCGAGCAATGGCAGTCAGACTCAGCAGAGTTCCATAGCATCTACGACCAGTGCTTGCCGCACATGGTGAGCGCCTTTCACCGGCAGCCAGGAATGCTCGGCCGCAGGGAGTTCTTCGCGGACGCGTTCGCGGCGATCGCCTCACGGCAACGGCCTGCCTTGGTGGAAATGCTCGGCGGCGACACTAGATCGGCGCTGAACGTGATGCTTTACTTCAACGTTCGCTACGGCATCTAGGGTGGGATGGGCGATGTATGTAATAAGGCTACCCAACGGCAATCTCCTGGTGCCAGAGTCCGCGACCGCGTCCGTTGACGGCGGCAGGTACATAGGCGACGTCTATATAGAGATTGGCCCGGACGACGCCGACTACGAGCGGTTTGCCGGAGAGGCGATAACCCAGGAGGAGTTCGACGAGCGGCGCAGGCGCTGGCAGGAAGGAGACGAGCCGCTCCGCAGACAGTTCCTCGACTTCCTGGCCCATCATGGCAATCCCGGCCGCGTGCAGGATTCCGGGGGGCCGTAAGGGGCCCGCGTAGCGGGCATTTCGGGCGCTATCCGCCTCCCGGGGAGTGGTCCGGCCCGGGCAGGGCGGGCCCGCGCCGTCGCCTAGATTGCCGGCTCCGGGCTCGCGGAGTCACCGCCGAGCAGAGCCCTGACCTCTGACTCCCGGAACCGCCGGTGGCCGCCTGGAGTGCGGATGCTGCTGATGCGGCCTGACGCCGCCCAGCGGGTCACAGTCTTCGGGTCGACCCGGAACAAGGCTGCGACCTCACCCGGCGTGAGCAGTCGCTCACTATTTCCGTCCATTCTGGCTACCCCTCCCGATCTCCAAAGGAGCCTGTCCTAAGTGTCGCGACAAGAACGGTTTTTCTCCCTAGATTCCGTAAAATCTGGTCTGGGGAATCCGCCGTCTGTCGTCTCCCGGTGGCCCAGCCAGGCGCGGCGGGGGGCCCTGCGGCGCGGCAGCGCCGGAGAACCAATAAGCTGGGCTTACTATGCGTGCGACGCTTGCCTACACTGTCGCGAGGATCTTGCTCTTCGCCGTCGTCCTCGGCCTGCTGTATCTCCTGAGGGTCCGCGGCGTGCTCCTGCTGGGCCTTGCGGTGCTGGTCAGCGGCCTTGTCAGCTTCTTTGTGCTGTCCCCGCAGCGGGACGCGATGTCTGGCGCGATCACGTCGAGGATCGGAAACTTCCGCCAGCGGCTCGACGAGGGCACCCGCGCCGAAGATGACGACTGACGGGCCGTGCCGGCCGCTCCTCCCGGGATGACGACTGACGGGCCGTGCCGGCCGCTCCTTCGGGACGCGGCAACCGGCGCGCTGTCCGGCCCCTGTTCAGCCGGGCGATGCGTCCAGCCCGCGCCGGGACGCTACCGCTCCGGTGACAGCCATCCGCCCGAGCCGAGCAGCCCGAGCACGGCGTCGCTCGCCTGCTCGCGGGTCATCTTCGAGGTGTCGATGACCAGATCGGCGTCCAGCGGCTCTTCGTACGGGTCAGAGACCCCCGTGAACTGGCCGATGAGGCCCGCCCTGGCCTTCGCGTAGAGACCCTTGCGGTCGCGGGCCTCGCAGACCTCGATCGGCGTGGCGACGTGGATCAGCAGGAAGTCGCCGACCTCGGTAACCATCTCCCTGACCCGCGTCCTTGTGGCCGCATAGGGCGCGATCGGCGCGCAGATCGCGATGCCGCCGTGCCGGGCGATCTCGGCCGCGACGAAGCCGATCCTGAGGATGTTGAGGTCCCTGTCCTCCCGCGAGAACGTCAGCCCCGCCGAAAGCATCTGCCTGACCAGGTCGCCGTCGAGCAGCGTGACCTTGCGGTCACCACGCTCGGCCAGGACGTCGGCGAGGTTCCTCGCGATGGTGGACTTCCCTGAGCCAGACAGCCCCGTCAGGAACAGGACGAACCCTCGCTTCGAGCGCGGCGGCCTGGCACGCCGGAGCTCCCTGGCGACGGCTTCGGGCGTGAACCACGCTGGTATCTCAGCGCCGGCGTCCAGCAGGTCCCCCAGTTCGCCCGGGGACAGGTCGCCGCGTTCGGTGCCTGCCTCGATGAGGGCAAGCGGCCGCCACACCTCGGCAGCAGGATCGTAGGCCCAGTCACCGGCGCGGACCACAGGGATTTCCAGGCCCGGGATGTCTGCGGCGCCGACGCCGGATGCGGCCGCACGCGTCCCGCCCGAAACCTCCGGGGGGCCGTCGACCATCAGGTGCGACGCTCCGTACGCGGCGGCGACCAGCGCGCGAGCCGAGAGCTCACGCTCGGGGCCGGTTCCGGACCTCGGGCCACGAGCGGCCAGCGGCACCGGGATGACCGTCGTGGCCGGCGGCAGGTTCGCCGCCGCCGCGACCACGGCACGGATCAGTGCCTCCGGCCGCGTGACCACCTCAGCGGGCCCCGCGATGAGCGGCAGCAGCAGCACGCGCGCCTTGAGCTGTCCGGCTACATGCCGCAGCTGGCCAATCTGCCTGCTGTGCACCGGGCCGCGGGTGGCGTAGGCAAGCACCGGGGCGTCGCCGAACGCGGCGCGTGCATCGGCCGGCCGCAGCATGAGCCGGCGGAAGGGTCCGTGCTCGGGTTCCCGCAGGCTGGTGACAGGGCCGCCGAGCCTGGTGAGCGGCGCCAGGCCATCCCTCGCGGCAGGCAGGTCGCTGCGTTCCGCGATCTCCAGCAAGGCCAGCGGCGTGCCCTCGGGATCGGCCAGCACCACCTGGCGCGCCCTGTCAGGAACCGTGCCCTTGCCGACATCGAGGGTCACCGGGATGGGCCATGGCGTCCCGTCCGCGAGCGCTCCTTGCTCGATAACAGCAGCAACGTCCGCCGCGCCCATGAACCCGTTCAGCGGCGCGAACGCGCCGGACAGGATGAGTTCCAGGTCGCCGAGCTGGGCGTCGTTCAGAGTCAGGGACGGGACCCCGGCGATGTCAGCGGGCACGTCGGTCTGCGCCTCAGCAGTCACCTCAACCTCCGTCCGGCACGGCGCCCGGTCCACCCGCGCCGGTAACTGCAGCAACGATCGGAACTGCCAGGCAAGCCTGAGGCTACACGGATGGCGGCGCCAGGTCAGGCAGACGGCCTCGCGTGGCTAGAGCACCCGGGCGAAGCGGTTCTCCGGCTTGCGGATGACATAGCGCAGCTCATCGTGGGCCGAGGTAAGGCGCCCCCGCGACAGGCTGGCCACGAGCCTGCTCGCGACGAGCAGCCAGAACGGCCGGCGCCGGTCTGCCAGCAGGCTGAGCGCCTGCCGCTGGGCGATCACGAGGCCGCGCCGCAGCACGTAGGACTGGATGCCGCGCTCCGACACCAGGCGCTCGTAGACCGCTCGGTGAGGGCCAGGCTCGCCTGGCCGGAGACGGCGCCAGGCCAGCGCACGCAGCGGCAGCGGGAGGACCCGGTCGAGAAAACCGACCGAGCAGTCCCTGTCGCCGGTGCGGAGCAGCAGCAGCCCGCCTGGCTTGAGCGCTTCGACGAGGCGGTCGAGCACCAGTTCGGCGTGGCTGATCCGCTGCAGCAAGAGCGGGCAGTGCACGATGTCGACCGACCTGGGCACCAGCGGTGTCATCCTCAGGTCGGAGAGGGTGCATGCGTCCAGTTCTGGGTGAGCGGAAACCGCAGCCCTGGCGGCCGCCGTGTCGTCGTCGATCAGGCTGACCGCGGTGTGGCAGCCGGAGCCGGGTATCCGCCAGGCGTCGAGGTCCTCGCCCGCCGTGGTGCAGCCGGCCTGCAGCAGTGCCACGTCCTGCCCGGGCCGGTGCTCGGCATAATCGAGCGCGGCGCTGGTGAACATCTGTGCCGCCAGGTCACCGCGGTCGGCTCGGCCATTCTTGAGGGCCCGGCGGCTGTGGCCGCTGCGGCCACCCAGCCCGTCCAGGTCCGTGGGCCAAGTGGCCGTCTTTGTGGTGAAGCTCACGCCTGCCGGATGCCGCCCAGGCGCCTCAGCGCTGACGTCCACCAGGCCAGCGCCGGCAGAAGCTCTCATCCCGCCCGTATGGTTCACGAATCCATAGCGTAACCCTGCGACGACGTATAGTCGCTGAGGCGCGCTTGCGGGTCGTGCCGGCCGCCCGGCCAGGGTCCGCCAGACGCTAAGCTGGAGGCATCCCGTTCCCGGACGCACACCCCGCTCCCGAACCGGGCGGCTCGCTGGGCGCGGGCCTTTCGTGCTGTCTGCCAGCTTTAGGATGTAATGAGCCTCTCTGGACTTCTGCGGATCATCAGCGATGATCCCCAGCTCAGGCGTGCCCTCGATGAGGCCGACACACCCGCCTCACCGGGCGGGGACCTCATCGCCCCTCCCGCGCTGCGCCCGTTCCTCGTCGCTGCGCTGGCTGGCGCCGGGGCTGGCGCGGCGGGAGAAAGGCCGGCAGGTGAAACCTTCGCCGGCGCGGGGGCCGCCGCGCGTGGGGACGCCGGGGCTGCCGAGAGCGGGGCCGCCCGCAGGTTCGTTCTCGCCGTGACCGCGACCGCCCGCGAAGCCGAGGAACTCACCGCAGCGCTCGGCTCGCTGCTGCCCGACGGCACGGCCGCTTACTTCCCGCCGTGGGAGACGCTCCCCCACGAGCGGCTCTCGCCGCGCTCGGACACCTCGGGCCAGCGGCTCGCGGTGCTGCGCAGGCTGGCGCATCCCGACCCGGCCGATCCCAGGTCCGGCCCGCTTACGGTCGTCGCCACGCCGGTGCGGTGCCTGCTCCAGCCCATGGCCGGGGGCCTCGGCGCGCTCGAGCCGGTCCGGCTGCGCCAGGACGACACGGCCGACCTGGACGATCTCGTGCTCCGGCTGGCCGAGATCGGCTACGCGCGCACCGACCTGGTGGAAAAGCGCGGCGACCTGGCCGTTCGCGGCGGCATCCTCGACGTGTTCCCGCCCACCGAAGAGCATCCGCTGCGGATCGAGTTCTTCGGTGACACGGTCGAGGAGATCCGGTTCTTCAGGGTCGCCGACCAGCGCAGCCTCTACTCCGCCCCGGACGGGCTGTGGGCGCCGCCCTGCCGCGAGCTGCTGCTGACCCCGGCGGTGCGGGAACGCGCCAGGGAGCTCGCAGCCAAGCACCCCGGACTGTCGGACGTGCTCGGTAAGCTCGCTGACGGCATCACGGTGGAGGGCATGGAGGCGTTCGCGCCGGTGCTGGCCGAGCGGATGGAGCTGCTGCTCGACTACGTGCCGGCGGGCGGCTGCGTGCTCGCCTGCGATCCGGAGCGGATCCGGGCCAGGGCCGCCGACCTGGTCAGCACCAGCCAGGAGTTCCTCGAGGCATCCTGGGTGAACGCGGCGGCGGGCGGCGAGGTCCCGATCGATCTGGGTGCCGCGGCGTTCCGGCCGATCACCGAGGTCAGGGACGTGGCCAGAGAGGCCGGGCTGCCGTGGTGGACCATCACGCCGTTCGTGGCTGACCCGGCCACGATGGCCGACGCCGGGACGGCCCGGGGCCCGGCCATGATCCCGGGCACAGGCATACCCCTGGATCCGGCGGCTGCTCCCGGCGCGGCGGCGTCCGGTGCCGGTGCCGCGGCGTCCGGTGCCGCGGCGGCCGGCGGCCACGGGCCAGATGACGCTGACACGGACGGCCAGGCCGGACGCGAAACGTTCAGGATAGAAGCAAGTCCGGCGCAGGCCTACCGGGGAGACACCGCGCGGGTCGTCGGTGACGTGCGCCGGTGGGTCGCCGGCCGGTGGTCGGTGGTGCTGGTCACCGAGGGCCACGGCCCCGCGCAGCGCCTCGCTGAGCTGCTCCGCAGCGAGGACCTGGGCGCCAGGCTCGACGATGTCGGGGATCCCGGCACCGTGCCTGAGGCAGGCGTCGTGCACGTGGCGACCGGGATGATCAGCCGCGGCTTCACCTGGCCGTCGGTGCGGCTCGCGGTGCTGTCCGAGGCCGACATGGCCGGCCAGCGCACCGGGACCAGCGTGCCGTCCCGGATGCCGAGCAGGCGGCGGGGCGGGATCGACCCGCTGCAGCTCGTCTCCGGCGACTACGTGGTGCACGAGCAGCACGGCGTCGGCAGGTACCTGGAGATGACCAGCCGCACGGTGGCCGGGGCGACCCGGGAGTACCTGGTCATCGAGTACGCGCCGAGCAAGCGCGGCCAGCCGCCGGACCGGCTGTACCTGCCCACCGACCAGCTGGACGAGGTGACCAGGTACTCCGGCGGCGAGGCGCCCAGCCTGCACCGGCTGGGCGGTGCCGACTGGGCCAGGACCAAGGGCCGGGCCCGGCGGGCGGTGCGGGAGATAGCCGCCGAGCTGATCCGGCTGTACTCGGCCCGGACCGCGTCGCCCGGCCACGCCTTCGGGCCGGACACGCCGTGGCAGCGCGAGCTCGAGGACGCGTTCCCCTACGCGGAGACGCCCGACCAGCTCGCCGCGATCGAAGAGGTCAAGGCCGACATGGAACGGCCGGTGCCGATGGACCGGCTGATCTGCGGCGACGTCGGCTACGGCAAGACCGAGATCGCGGTGCGGG
>JASHPR010000423.1 GCA_030038015.1 Streptosporangiaceae bacterium | reverse complement strand
CGGCCGCCCGCGGGCCGGCCGCGGCCCCCTGGGCCACGCCGGGAACCGCGGCCACGGCCACGGCGGCGCTCGGGGTGATGGCCGTGCTCGCGCCCGTGGTGCTGCTGCCCGGGCTGGCCTGGGGGCTCGCGGGCAGGCTCCGCCCGGTGCAGTACCCGCCCGACTGGCTGCGGGCCCGGCAGGTCATCGACGGCGACCCGGCGCCGGGGTCCGTGCTGCTGCTGCCGTGGGCGGCCTACCGGCGCTACCCGTGGAACGGCGGCGAGGCCGTGTACGACCCGTGGTCCCGGCTGCTGGGCCGCGAGGTTATCTCGAACGACGGGCTGCAGGTCGGGAGCCTGACCCTGGCGCAGGAGAGCGCCGGGTCGATCCGGCTGAACCGGATCGTCACCGCCCCCGGCCCGCTGACCGGCGCGCTGCGGGCCGCGGGCGTCCGCTACGTCGTGGTCGACGCGGGCCCGCTGCTCGCCGGGGCGGGCGAGCCCGGACCCGACCTCGCCGCGCAGGCGAGGCTGCCGGGCGCGCGGCTGGTCATGTCCGGCCGCGACCTGATCGTCTTCCGGCTTCCCCCGCCACCGGAAGGCAGCCGGTGACGGGACGGGCGGACGCGCCGGCCACGGCGCGGGGGAAACGGCCGCAAGGCCGGGAGCGTCCGCCGAAAGTAACTATTCGGCACGGATATTGCCTTTTCCTAAGACACCTCCTAGTCTTATGCGGCGTGCTGCACGGTGCAGTATCCCGCATGCCGCACAGGAGGGATCCAGCTCAGGGAGGATCGCCTTGTCACGTCTTGCGCTCATCATCGCGTCGCTCGTGGTGGGGGTGGTGCTGGCGGTAGGGGCCGCATTCACCACGACTGGGGTGCTCAGCTCACCGCCCGCCCCGGCCAACAAGCAGATCTATAACTACGGCACGCCCTGATTCCTGAGGGCGGCGCGCCGCCCCGGTAATACGATGGCGAACACGTTACGGACATGTGTCCTTATGAGTCGTGACGCTGTATCTACTCACCAGTAAGCTGGCGAAACTCGCAGAACTCAGGCCCAGGGCCGATGTCCTGGCGAACCATCCCGGGAGGGATCGATGCGTCGAGTGCTCGGGTTGGTCCTCACCGGGCTAGGGGCTTTCTTCTTGGTGCTTGCGCTGCTGCTGCGGTTCTACCTTCCGGGCCAGGTGATCAAGTTCCCGCTGAACGAGTACCTTGTGACCACGCTCACCGGGAAGAACGTCAGCTACTTCAGCCCGGCGCAGCTCAAGGAAGAGACCGGGGTCAGCGCCAAGGCCACCAACACAATCGAGGGCGATGTCACGGCGGGGTCGTCGTCCACGGCGGTGTGGAACTCGTTCACCGCCGTCGAGGACCTGACCAATAACGCGCCCATTGAGTACGCGACGCAACGTTCAGCTTTCAACCGGCGCAGCGGTCAGATCGTCGACTGCTGCGGCGCGTATGTGAGCATCTCCGACGTGCCCACGGTCAAGGGGCACCAGTCCGGCCTGGCATTCGCCTGGCCGATCGGGACGCAGAAGCAGACCTACGACGTGTTCGACCCGACCCTGGCCAGGCCCGAGCCGTTCCGCTACGACGGTACGGCGACCGTCGACGGGATGACCGCGTACAAGTTCGTCGAGCAGGTCACCAACCAGCAGTTCGCCTCGCAGTCGCTGCCGGGCACGCTGGTCGGGTTCCCCGACCTGCCGTCGGTGACGCTGCCCGAGTACATCACGGAGACGATCACCTACTGGGTGGATCCGGTCACCGGCTCGCCGCTCAACACCACCCAGAACGAGACGCTGGCGCTCGAGGACATCACCGGCGCCACCAAGCTGGTCCTGTACAAGGGCTCGCTCACGGCGACGCCGCAGAGCGTCAGCAGCGCCGTCAGCACGGCCAACGGCGCCCACAATAAGATCAATTTCGTGCAGGACATCGGCCCGCTCATCGGCCTGCTCCTCGGCGTGGTGCTGCTGGCGGTCGGGATCACCCTGATCCTCGGCCAGCGGGGCAGGGGGGAGTTCTCCTACGAGAGCGACGAGCCGGTGGGCTCGGCGACCTGACCTCCCGGCTGGCCGGGCTGATCTGCGGAGAGGTGAGCGGTGGGGCCACTCGGATTCTGGGCCCGGGCCCAGCAGAGCCCGGACTGGACGGCCGTGGTGGATCCGGACGGCACCGAGCACCGCGCCGGTGACCTGCTCGCGCGCGTGAACCAGATCACCCACGGGCTGCGCGCGCTCGGCCTGCGGCCCGGTGACGGCATCGCGTCCATGCTGCCCAACGGCGCCGCCGCGGTCGAGGTGTACCTGGCGGCGCTGCAGGCCGGCTGGTACCTCACCCCCATCAACTGGCACTTCACCGCGCCCGAGGCCGGCTACATCGTGGCGGACAGCGAGGCCAGGGCGCTGTTCGTGCACGAGCGGTTCGCCGCTGCCGGCGCGGCGGCCGCCGACGAGGCCGGGATCCCGGCCGGCGCCAGGTTCTGCTACGGCGACGTGCCGGGGTTCACCCCCGTGGCGGAGCTGCGCAGCGGGCAGCCGGCGGACATGCCGGCGGACCGCACCGCGGGCGCCACCATGCACTACACCTCGGGCACCACGGGCAGGCCCAAGGGGGTGCGCCGGGCGCTGTCCGGGCTCGACCCCGACGAGGCGGCCGAGCTTGGCACCGGGCTGCTGCAGTTCTTCGGGATCACGCCCGGGCAGCCCAACGCGCACCTGGTCAGCTCGCCGAACTACCACACGGCGGTCACCGTGTTCGGCGGCAGCGCGCTGCACATGGGGCACACCCTGGTCTGCATGGACGCCTGGGACTCCGAGCAGGCCCTCGCGCTCGTCGAGCGGTACCGGGTCACCAACTCGCACATGGTCCCCACCCACTTCAAGCGGATGCTGTCGCTGCCCGACGAGGCCAGGTGCAGGTACGACCTGTCGTCGATGAAGTGGCTGATCCACGCGGCGGCTCCGTGCCCGATCGGGATCAAGCAGGCGATGCTCGACTGGTGGGGCCCGTGCGTGTGGGAGTACTACGCGGCCACCGAGGGCGGTGGGACGATCGCGTCCCCGCAGGACTGGGCGGCCCGCCCGGGCACCGTCGGGACCGCCTGGCCGATCAGCGAGATCATGGTTGCCGACGAGAACGGGGACGACTGCCCGCCCGGCAAGCCAGGCACCATCTACATGAAGATGGGGCTGTCCGACTTCGCCTACAAGGATGACCCGGAGAAGACCAGGGCGGGCCGGCTGCGGGGCTACTTCACCGTCGGCGACATCGGCTACCTCGACGACGCCGGCTACCTGTTCCTGTGCGACAGGAAGGCCGACATGATCATCTCCGGCGGGGCCAACATCTACCCGGCCGAGGTCGAGGCGGAGATCATCGTGCACCCCAAGGTCGCCGACGTCGCCGTGTTCGGGATCCCGGACGAGGACTGGGGCGAGCAGGTCAAGGCCGTCGTGCAGCCCGCCCCCGGCGTGGCCGGCGGCGACGAGCTCGCCGCCGAGATCCTGGCGTCCCTGGACGGGAGGCTGGCCAGGATGAAGTGGCCCAAGAGCATCGACTTCATCGAGGAGATGCCCCGCGACCCCAGCGGCAAGCTGCTCAAGCGGCGCTTGCGGGACCCCTACTGGGCAGACCGCGGCACCTCGATTTAATCCCTTGAACGTGACGCCGCTCCGCCGGCCTGGCTGGCTCGCGGCCGGCCGCGTGGCGCGTTCCCCGGCCGGGCGCGTGGCGGGTTCCCCGGCCGGGCGCGGTGAGATTTTTTCGGTGTGGTGGACTCCGCGCTGCTGCTAGAGGAACAGCAATCGTCCCACGACGGTGCTGAGCCCGGTTCAGCCGTCAGGCCGCGGCGGCGTCGGCGGCGAGCGCGAGGCGGGTTCCCCGGGTGGGCGCGCGGCGGGTTCCCCGGCCGGGCGCGGTGAGATTTTTTCGGTGTGGTGGACTCCGCGCTGCTGCTAGAGGAACAGCAATCGTCCCACGACGGTGCTGAGCGCCGTCAGGCCGCGGCGGCGTCGGCGGCGAGCGCGAGCACCTCGATCAGGCGCGCCGTGGCCGGTGGGTCCGGCGGCTCGCCGTAGGTCATCGCGAACACGTGCCTGCGGGCGCCGGGCAGGGGTGCGGCGCTGACGCCGGGGTGGCGGGCCGCGCGCAGGCACAGGCCCGGCAGCGTGGTGACGCCGAGGCCGGCGGCGACGAGGGCCTGGACCGCCACGTAGTCGTCGGTGGTGAACGCGATGTTCGGGGTGAACCCGGCGAGCCCGCACTGCCGGACCAGGTAGCCGCGGCAGCGTTCGCACCCGGCGATCCAGCGGTGCCGCGCGTAGGCGGCGAGGCTCGGCGGCGCGGTGTCGCCGGCCGGTGTGGCGTGCCCGGCGGGTGTGGCGTGCCCGGCGGGTGTGGCGTGCCCGGCGGGGGTCACCAGGTGCACCGGCTCGTCGAGCAGCAGCCTGCCCCGGGCGCCTTCCTCCTCGGCGCCCGGCGGCGCCGGGTCGGCGTCCTGCTGGTAGTGCCGGAACACCAGCGCCACGTCCACGTAGCCGGCCCGCAGCATGCGCAGCGCCTCGGCCGGCTCGGCCTCGGCGAGCATCAGGTCCATGC
>JASHPR010000422.1 GCA_030038015.1 Streptosporangiaceae bacterium | reverse complement strand
GACCGGTCGGTGGTGTTCCGCACCTACTGCAGCCAGTGGCCGGTCGACGAGCGGCGCTACGTCCGGGCCGCCCTGCTCAAGCCGGGGCCCGCTCATCCCGGCGATGTCATCGGGCGCTACCAGGCCGCGCTGGCCGATGGTGACGCCGAAGCGGTGGTGCGCACCTTCGCGCCGGACGGGTACTTCCGTGGCCCCTTCGGCCCGCGTCACACCCGCGGTACGGCTGAGCTTCGCTCGTTCTTCACCGGTTGCTTCAGCGCAGGCGGCGGGATCGGACTGGAGCATTGCGCGGTAACCGACGATGGCGTGCGCTGCGCCGTGGAATACAACTGCGTCCGCTGGGGCAGCCATGACCTGCCGCCCCAGGCAGGAATCGGTGTCTACGAACGCGGCCCGGACGGGCTGCTGGCCGCGGCCCGCGTCTACGACGACATCGAACCGCCCCCTGAGGTAGCTGGGCAACAACAGTGGTCGCCGGGGTTTGCCTGATCATGGCCGGGCTGTCCCTGGCCTGAAGGACCTGAGAGAGGTTCTCGGCTTTTCTAGCCGATTTGGCCAATTTTTATATGGACTTCGGCGAAGACCGGCGTGAAGGTGGATGCCAGGACCAGCAGCATGGCACACGATCAGCCCGGTGGCACCGGCACGGGCCACCGACAGCACAGCGAGAGGAGCCGGCAGCGTGGACATGAAGTTCGAGGTGGCGGTCATCCCCGTGTCGGATGTTGACCGTGCCAAGGAGTTCTACGGGAGACTCGGGTGGAGGCTCGACGCCGACTTCCCCTTCGATAACGGCTTCCGCGTCGTCCAGTTCACGCCCCCCGGCTCGGGCTGCTCGATCCAATTCGGCACGAAGATCACGTCATCCGCGCCCGGCTCGGCCCAGGGCCTCTACCTGGTCGTCCCCGATATCGAGGCGGCGTGCGACGAGCTCGCCGCCCATGGTGCCGGGGTCAGCGAGGTGTTCCACGCCGGGACGCCAGGCGCTCAGTTCCAGCCCGACGGCACGAGCGGCCGCGTAGGCGGGCGCGCGCCCGATCACGCCAGCTACAGCTCCTTCGCCACGTTCCGCGACCCAGACGGCAACGGCTGGCTGCTACAGGAGGTGACGGCGCGGCTGCCCGGCCGGGCCGACGCCGCTGAGACGGCATTCGCCTCGGCGGTGGACCTGGCCAGCGCGCTTCGGCGGGCGGCGGCCGCGCACGGTGAGCACGAGAAGCGCATCGGCAAGCCAGACCCGGACTGGCCCGACTGGTACGCCGCGTACATGGTGGCGGAGCAGGCCGGGACGGAGCTGCCCACATGAGCGACTATGACGTGATCGTTCTCGGCGGCGGGGCGCCCGGCGAGCACTGCGCCGCGGCGCTGGCCGCGCGCGGGCTGCGCGTCGCCATCGTTGAGCGGGAGCTAGCCGGCGGCGAGTGCTCCTACTGGGCCTGTATTCCGTCCAAGTCGCTGCTGCGCCCGGGCGAGGCGGTGCACGGCGCGCGCGAGGCCGCCGCGACTGCGCAGGTCGATGTCCAGGCTGCGCTGGCCTGGCGGGACTTCATGGTGTCGGACTATTCCGACGCCGGCCAGCAGCGCTGGCTGGCGAGCCGGGGCATCGACCTGCTGCGAGGCACGGGCCGGCTGGCCGGCACCGGCGCGGTCGACGTCGGGGGCGTCCGCCACACCGCGGAGCACGTCGTGGTGGCGACCGGCTCCGATCCGGTGGTGCCTCCGATCCCGGGACTGCATGAGCTGGAGGGCGTTTGGGGTACCCGGGAGGCGACCAGCATGAAGGCGGTCCCGCGCCGCCTGCTCGTGCTGGGCGGCGGATCCGCCGGCGTCGAGCTTGCGCAGGTCGTGCGGCGTCTGGGCGGCGAGGCGGTGCTCATCGAGGGCGCCGACCGGGTCCTCCCCCGCGAGGCCGCGCCGCTGGGCGCGGCGCTCGGCGAGGCGCTGCGCCGGGATGGAATCGAGCTGATGCCCGGGATGCACGCCACCGCCGCCCGGCGCGAGGGTGACGAGTACGTGCTGCAGTTCGACAGCGGCCCGGACCTGCGGGGCGACCGGCTGCTCGTGGCGACCGGCCGGCGCCCGCGGGTCGACGGGATCGGCCTGGAGACAGTCGGCGTCCAGGCCGGCCCGCACGGGATCCCGGTTGACGACTACCTGCGCGCAGGCGAGCGCCTGTGGGCGATCGGCGACGTCAACGGCATCTGGCCGCTGACCCACGTCGGCGAATACGAGGGCGACGTCGTCGCGGCGAACATCACCGGCCACCCACGCCCAGCGAACTACGAAGCCGTCCCGCGCGTCACCTACACAGATCCGCAGGCCGCGGCGGTAGGCGCGCTCGACGCAGAGTACAGCGGCACCGCGCCGGTGTCCGAGGTGCCGAAGACCGCCACCTACACGCACGTCTACGCCGAATCCAACGGGTTCCTGACCCTGCTGTCCGACGGCGAGCGGCTAACCGGCGCCTACGCGCTCGGGCCCGAAGCCGGTGAGTGGATGCAGCAGGCGACACTGGCAATCCGCGCCCACGTCCCGATCGATGTGCTCAGCGACACGATCCAGCCCTTCCCGAGCTTCTCGGGGATCTACGACACGGCCCTGATGGAGCTCCGCATGAACATCGCGGACATGCCGCCGCCCGCCCGGCCGATGGACGCGCAGATGGCCAGCCTGCCGACGTGAGCAGGACAGTGCGGGATTGCTACAGAGCTTGAAAGGTCAGGGTCGGACTTGCACGGCGGTTCGGGTTCAAGGCTGAGTCCGGTCTGGGCGAGGAATCCGTTGATGAGCGCGAGCCGTTCCTGACGATGGCGGGCAGCTAGCGTGCCGGCGCCCGCGATACGCAGGTAAGCCCACGTCGAGGGCGAGGTCGAGGGCGGGACTGGAGTGGGTGAGGGCGCCGACGGACAGGTAGTGCACGCCGGTGCTGGCCACCTCCCTGGCGTTCTCCAGCCGTAGGCCGCCGCTGGCCTCCAGCTTGGCGGCCGGGTAGGCGCGGGCCATGGCGACCGCAGAACGCATCTGGTCCAGGCTCATGTTGTCCAGCAGGATCAGCACGGCTCCCGCGGCCAGGGCCTCGCCGACCTGGTCGAGCGTGTCGCACTCTACCTCGACCACCATGCCGGGCGCGGCGGCTAGGACCGCGCGGAACGCCGCCGTGACCCCGCCCGCGGCGGCTACGTGGTTGTCCTTGATCAGCGCCGCGTCGCCCAGGCCCATCCGGTGGTTCACCCCGCCCCCGCAGCGCACCGCGTACTTCTCCAGCGCGCGCAGCCCGGGGACGGT
>JASHPR010000421.1 GCA_030038015.1 Streptosporangiaceae bacterium | reverse complement strand
ATCGCCGAGTTCCGTGCCGCAGCGGCCCGCACGGCGAACCTGCGCGAGCGGCAGTACCTGACGACCCGGGCGGCCAGGCTGGCGGCCGGGCGCGCCGGGAGGAGCGGCGCCTAGAGCGCGAGCTTCATCCCCTCGTGCGACGCGACAAAGCCGAGCCGCTGGTAGAAGCGGTGCGCGTCCGTGCGCGACTTGTCGCTGGTCAGCTGGACCAGGGCGCAGCCGCGCCGCCGCGCCTCGCCGATCGCCCAGTTCATCATCGCCGCGCCGAGCCCGCGGCCGCGATGGGCGTCATCGACCCGGACGGCCTCCAGCTGAGCCCGCAGCGCGCCGCGGCGGGCCATCCCCGGGATGAACGAGACCTGCATGGTCGCGACGACCTCGGTCCCTGACTGCGCGACGACCAGGATGTGCGCCGGATCGCTGTCGATCATGCGGAACGCCCGCTGGTAGCTGGCCAGGTCCTCGGCCGTCCGCACGCCGTCCCTGGCCGCGCTGAGCTGGTCGGAGGCCAGCAGGTTCACGATCGCGGGCACGTCCTCGGCGGCCGCGCGGCGCAGCACGACGGATGACGATCCGAGGTCCACCACGGTCAGCACGTCCACGGGCCCCAGTCTGCCCGATGCGGCATCCGGCCAGATTGGTGCGCGGCTACCCGTTCAGGACAATGATGGACAGGAGCCCCCGAACGTGAGGAGGCGCCGGTGCTGCACATCGGAGTCAACCTGGGTTTCGGCAACCTGCACGCCGACCTCTCCGACCAGCAGATGTACGCCGGCGAGGTGCGGATAGCCGAGCTGGCCGACCGCCTCGGCTTCGACAGCCTGTGGGCGGTCGAGCACCATTTCGACGACTACGCGATGTGCCCGGACAACGTCGTGCTGCTCGCGCACCTGGCCGGCCGCACCCGGAACATCAGGCTCGGCACCGGGGCGGTGATCCTGCCGTGGAACGACCCGCTGCGGGTTGCCGAGAAGATGATCATGCTCGACATCCTCTCCGGCGGCAGGGCGCTGTTCGGCATGGGCCGGGGCCTGTCCAGGAAGGAGTACGCGCCGTTCCGCATCCCGATGGACGAGTCCAGGGCGCGGTTCGATGAGGCCGCGGCGATGATCACGGAGGCACTGGAGACCGGCTACATCGAGGGCGCCGGCCCCTTCTACCCGCAGCCGCGGACCAGGCTGCGGCCGGAGCCCTGCGGCTCGTTCCGCGGCCGGCTGTACTGCGTCGCTGGCTCGCCTGACTCCGTCACCTCCTGCGCGACCCTGGGCGCGTCGCTGATGTCGATCGTGACCAGGCCGGTCGCCGACCTCATGCCGGTCTACCGGAGCTACCGGGAGCAGTACCTGGCGCGGCACGGCACGACGCCGCCGCCGATCTCGCTCAACGTCAACATGTACTGCCACGAGGACGGCGCCACCGCGGCCGACCGCGCTCAGCGCTACATCGCCGCGTTCTTCGCCTCCAACGTCGAGCACTACGAGATGGCCGGCGAGCACTTCGCCCGGACGGCCGGGTACGAGCGCTACGCCGAGCTTGCCGCTGGGCTGCGCGCGGCGGGCCTGGAGAAGGCGGCGGGGGCCTACGCCGCGTCCGCGCTGTGGGGCACGCCCGCGCAGATCGTCGAGCAGCTCACCGGGATCGCCGAGGTGCTCGGCGACTTCGAGCTGATCGTGCTGCCGAGCTTCGGCGGAATGCCGTACCAGCAGGCCGAGCGCAGCCTGGAGCTGTTCGCCAAGGAGGTCATGCCGCAGGCCAGGGAGCTGGCGGGCCGAACGGGCGAGCTGACGGGCTGAACGGCTGAACGGGCTGAACGGCTGAACGGGCTGAACGGGCTGAACGGGCTGAGGGGAGCGTCGGCGTGGCCAAGCTGAACCTGCCGTCCGTCCCGGTGCTCGCCGAGCACAACGCGCCGGCCAGCATGCGCGACGGCACAATCCTGCGCGCGGACATCTACCGCCCGGCGGTGGGCGGCCCATTCCCCGTGCTCCTGGTGCGCACCCCGTACGGCGAGCCGATGGTGCGCGCCGCCCCCGTCGTCCCGGCGATCGACGCGGGGTTCGCGGTCGTGCTGCAGCACTGCCGGGGCACCGGAACCTCCGACGGGGAGTTCACGCCGTTCGAGAACGAGCCCGGTGACGGCGTCGACACGGTCGGGTGGTGCGCCCGCCAGCCGTGGTGCAACGGCCGCGTGGGCATGTACGGGCCGTCGTACCTGGGCATGGTCCAGTTCGCTGCCGCTGTCCAGGCACCGCCGGCGCTGAGGTGCCTGCTCCCGGTCGTGACGCCCGCCGACTACCACGGCGGCCTCGTGTACCGGCAGGGCGCCCTGCAGCTCGGCCAGCTCCTCGGCTGGTACACCCTGAAGTCGGCGCAGACCCTGCAGTACCGCGCCGCAGCCGGCGAGGACGTCTCCGCAGACATGCCCGCGCTGCTGCGGCACATGGCCGAGATGGATGCCGGCTACCGGCACCTGCCCGCCCGGGAGGCGCCGGCGGTCAGCAGCATCCTGCCCGCCTGGCGGCAGTGGCTCGACCACGAGGAGCGCGACGCGTTCTGGGACAGCCTGTCCTACGCGGGCCGGCGGGACCGGATCACCGCGCCCGCGCTGCACGTGGGCGGGTGGTTCGACCTGTTCCTCGGCGGGACGCTGGACAACTTCCAGACGCTTCGCCGCTCGGCCGCCACCGCGCACGCCCGGCGCAACCAGGCCCTGGTTATCGGCCCGTGGACGCACGCCGACATGACCGGGGCCGCCGGCGAGCTGAATTTCGGGCTGTTCGCGTCGGCGCAGGCGATCGGGCTGGAGCAGCTGCAGATTGCCTTCCTGCGCCGGTTCCTGGCCGACGGCCCGGGGGAGGGGCGGGAGGGCCGGGAAGAGGGCTCGGAGGGCCCCGGGAAGGACTGGGAGGGCCCCCGGGAGGGGCCGGGGGGCCCCGGGAGGGACTGGGAGGGCCCGCGGGTCCGGCTGTTCGTCATGGGCGACAACGTATGGCGCGACGAGGACGACTGGCCGCTCGGCCGCACCCAGTGGACCCGGTGGTACCTGCACCCGGACGGGTCGCTGTCGCCGGGCCCGCCGCAGCCCGGCGCCCCGGCCTCGCGCTACCGGCACGACCCGGCCGACCCGGTGCCGACCATGGGCGGCGCGACGCTGATAGCCGGCGGCCTGGACGGCGGCGTGAACTGGATGGGCGGCGCCCGCGACCAGCGTCCGGTCGAGGCCCGCCGCGATGTGCTCTCGTTCACCAGCGAGGTGCTCGGCGCCGACCTCGAGGTGACCGGCCCGCTTCAGGTGACGCTGCACGCCGCGACCTCAGCGGCGGACACCGACTTCACGGCCCGGCTCGTGGACGTCTGGCCGGACGGGCGCGCGATGGGCGTGGCGGATGGCATCGTGCGGGCCCGCTACCGCGACGGCAGCGGCCGGGCCAGGCCGATCAGTCCCGGGAGCGTCTACGAGTACGCGATCGACCTGATCGCCACCAGCCAGGTGTTCAAGGCCGGTCACCGGATCCGGGTTGACGTGTCCAGTTCGAACTTCCCCTGCTTCGACCGCAACCCGGGCAATGGCGCTGCCGCGGCGACCGCGACGGAGCGAGACTTCGTCGTGGCCGAGCAGACCATCTGCCACGACAGCGCCCGCCCGTCCTGCATCACGCTCCCGGTCATCCCGCGCTGAGCCCCGGAACTGGCGCGGCTCCGGCGCGGGGTGGCAGTCTTCTGCGGGTGGACGCCGGCGAGCAGGGGGCGGGCGCGCGGAGCGCGGGAAGGCGAGCAGTGAGCGAGGAAACTGCCAGGGTCGGCGTGGTCGCGGTGCTCGGCCTGGGCGAGGCCGGCTCGGCGATCAGCCGGGACCTGGTGGCCGCCGGGGTGACCGTGCGCGGCTTCGACCCCGTGGTTGGTGCGCCGGACGGGGTCGTCGCGACCGGCAGCGACGCCGAGGCGTGTGCCGGCGCCGGTCTCGTGCTCAGCCTGACCACCGCGCACGAGGCCGCAGCCGCCTACCGCGCCGCGGTGCCCGGCCTGTCGCCCGGCGTTCTGTTCGCCGACCTCAACACGTCGTCGGCGCAGCTCAAGCAGCGGCTCGCGGCCATGGCCGCGGAGCACGGGATCGCGTTCGCCGACGTGGCGATCATGGCGCCCGTGCCAGGCCGGGGCATCAGGACGCCGATGCTGGTGAGCGGGGACGCCGCCATGCCGGTCGCCGCGGCGCTGGCCAGCCTTGGCGGGAACGCCGAGGCCATCGAGGGTCCGGCAGGCGCCGCCGCCAGCCGCAAGCTGTGCCGCAGCGTCTTCTACAAGGGGATGGCGGCTGCGGTGACCGAGTCGCTGCGTGCGGGCCGCGCCGCGGGCTGCGAGGACTGGCTGCGCGAGAACATCGCCGGCGACATCGGAATCCAGATGCTGGACCGGCTGGAGAAGGGCAGCATCACCCACGCGGCCAGGCGCACGGACGAGATGGCCGCGGCAGCCGACATGCTCGGCGAGCTCGGGATCCCGGCCCGCATCGCGGTGGCCAGCCGGGACTGGCTCGCACAGCTCACGCGGGAGCAGGCCGCTCAGCGGGGAAGCCGGAACTCTGCGTAGACGGCGAGATGGTCGCTGCCCGGCAGCCGGTGCACCGACGCAGCGAGCACGGCGCAGCGGGGATCGACCAGGACGTGGTCGATCGTGAGGATCCCCGGGCTGCCCCACGGCGCCCAGGTGGGGATCAGGCCCTTGCCCATTTCCATCGCGGCGTCGACGTGGCCCAGGCGGAGCAGCCCGCGGAAGGCCGCGTGGTCGGCGGTCGCGTTGAAGTCCCCGGCGAGCACCCGCGGCGGCCCGGCGGCCGGGTCAGCGGGCGGCGGCAGGACCGTCAGCTCCCGCCGCCACCTGGCGATGTTCCGCCGCGACCACGGCGGCTTCGGCGGATGCGGGTGCACGCACACCAGGTCGACGCGGTAGCCACCGGGAAGCTCCAGCCGGGCGGTCGGCTGCGCCAAGGAGATCGGCGCGATGTCCAGGCCGTTGCTCAGCGGGAACCGGGCGTAGATGCCGCTGCCGCTCAGGGCCTCGTCCCCGGTGTCGATCATCTCGTGCGGCAGCAGGTCGGTCAGCCCCGCCTGCTTGAACCGGCCAACCGCGGTCTCGGTGAGTTCCTGCAGGAACAGCACGTCGGCGCCGCTGCCTTCGACGAGGCTGACGACCGCCTCCTCCGAGGCGCTGCCGTGCATCAGGTTCGCCGTGACCACGCGGAGCACCGGCCCGCCCGGCAGCGGCTGCGGTCGCCTGAACATCCGCGGCAGCACGGCCGCGGCGAGCACAGCCCCGGTGAGCGCGGCCGTGGCGGCCGCGCCCTTGCGCCGCAGCACAACGGTGCCGCCCAGCGCCGCCGCCGACACGTGCGGGGTGAATGACAGCATCGGCGTCGCGGGAGCCTCGATGCTGGGGAAGCGGTCGGCGGCCGCAAGCCGCGCGACGCCGAACCCGGCCAGGCAGGCAGCAGCCAGCCACGAGATCCGTTTCATGCTCTCCCCGTCTCTTCGCATCCCCGTTCCGACCCTACGGGGTCGCGCGGCCGGCGTCGGCCAGGATGACGTCATGGATGTACCCGGCCAGCCTGGGCGGCCCGCGATCAGCCCCACGCCTTGAGCAGCCGGGGCAGGAACACGACGACGGCCACACCCACGGCCGCGGCGGAAGCGATCAGGACTGCGCCCGCGGCCATGTCCTTGGCGGCCTTCGCCAGCGGGTCGTATTCGTCGGTGCACAGGTCGACCAGCGCCTCAACCACGGTGTTCAGCGTCTCGGCGGTGAGCACGAGCCCGATGACCGCGATGACGGCGGCCCAGTCGGCCGCGCCGATCCGCAGGATCAGGCCGACGGCGACCGCTGCCACAGCGGCTGCGATGTGCACCCGCATGTTCCGCTGGGTGCGGATGACGTGCCACACTCCCTGCCCGGCGAACGAGAAGCTCCGCCAGAAGCCCGACCGGGGAATCGCGGGCTCGCCCATCCAGATCACCTTTCATCCTCGCCGCCGCCCCCGTCGGACAGCGCGCCCCTGCCCTGCCGCCGTCGCCGCCGCCCCCCGGCGGACGGGCGCCCCTGCCCTGCCGCCGCCGCGGCGCCGGGCCGCGGGCGGTGTGGCGGCCGGCAGCACCAGGCTAGGTAAGTTCAAGCCAGCAGGCGGCTCCGCCACCTGCGGAAGCGCCTCGAGAGCCGGCGGCTGCCCGCCTCCTGGAGGCGTTCGATGTGATCGTCGATGTACTGCAGGTACAGGGGGATGAGCTGCCGGCCCAGCAGCGCTGCCGCCTCGTCGGCAGGCGCCGGCTCACGGCGCCAGGCGAGAGCGGCGGCGACCAGGTCCGCTGCGGGCGCGCCCGTGCGGGCCAGGTAGTGCTCCGCCGCCGCGGCGGCGGTGCCCACCTGCCCGGTGGCCGCGGTGAACAGGAACCTGACGGGGAAGAGCACGACCTTGGTCACGCGCCGGGGCCCGCGGGAGGCCAGCAGCGCCGGCGTGCGGATGTCGGTCACGGGGTCGTCGGCCCGCGCCCCGCGGCCGACCAGTCCGCGCACCCGGCCGGCCAGCTTCGGGTCGGCACCCAGGTAGCCCAGGGCGAACTCGGCCCCCGCGGTGAGCAGCTCGGCCTGCCCCGGGCGGGCCACGCCGTCACGCGCGTCGGCCCCGTCCAGCAGGCGGCCGTGCTCGAGCAGGTCGAGCCGGTCCAGCGGGGGGAACCGGCCGCCGCTGGACCGGCCCCGCAGGGTCGCCGGCGTCCCCCAGAACACCGAGAGCCGCTCGTGCAGCTCCGATCCGCTGGCCCGCACCGCGTTGCCAACCGCGCGGACGGTGAGGCGGTCCTTCAGCCTGGGCGGATCCGCCAGGATGAGCCCGAGGTCGACGTCGCTGACCAGCGGGCTGAAGCCGCCGTGCGCCAGGCTGCCCAGCGCGTAGGCGGCGATCAGCCGGGAGCCGAGGGCCGTCCGGTAAGCGGCCAGTGCCTGCGCGAGCACGGCCTCGCCCTGCTCAGGGCCGGCCTTCCGGCCATGCATGGCCGAACACCCTAGCCGGCCCGCGGCGCTCGCAGCCGCGGCAGCCGCCCGGCCCAGCAGCCGCCGGCGCGCCGCG
>JASHPR010000420.1 GCA_030038015.1 Streptosporangiaceae bacterium | reverse complement strand
CGGCCATCACGGCCATCACGGCCATTACAGCGAGCGGGTACAGCAGGCGCTGCCGCACGGCCACGGCCTGAGCACCGCCGACGCCGTTGCCCTGGTGCAGGCAAGCCCGTGGGGCCAGGCCCGCCTGGAGCGGCTCCGGGACGTCGAATGGGCGATCACCGACGGGCGCGGGCTCCTGGACGAGCTGCTGGGCACCCACCCCCGGTGGGCCGTTGTAGCAGGCCGATAAGGATCTCTCACCGGATCGGGCCTCGCTGCCCTGCCACGGCGGGCAGTTGCAGGCGAAGCTTCCCAGGCGCGTTGGCGTGCCTCATCCTGGCTGAATGCACAAGATCTCAGGACAGCGTGACCCCGCCGCGGCGTTCACGCTCCCGGCCCTCCGTGACGATGCCAGCGAACGGCGGCAAGCCAATCGCGCCGTCGCCGTCAGCGCAGCCGGGCTCGCCGTCACGGGCATCACCGAGCTGCTGATCGCGGTGCTGACCGGGTCGGTGGGCCTGCTCGGCGATGCCATTCACAACCTGTCGGACGTGTCCACCAGCGCGGTGGTCTTCCTCGGGTTCCGGCTCTCGCGCCGCGGCCCGACCGAACGCTACCCCTACGGCCTGGACCGTGCCGAGGACCTCGCCGGGATCGGGATCGCGGTTGTCATCTGGGCCAGCGCGGCGTTCGCCGGATACGAGAGCGTCCGCAAGCTCATCGCCCACGGCGCGACCGGACATATCTGGATCGGCATCGCCGGGGCAGTGCTCGGCATCGTCGGCAACCAGGCGGTGGCGCGCTACAAGCTGGCCACCGGCAAGCGGATCCGCTCCGCGACGCTGATCGCGGACGCCCGGCACTCCTGGCTGGACGCGCTGTCCTCCGCCGGGGCCCTGGCCGGGCTGGTCGCCGTCGCCCTCGGCCGGCGGTGGGGCGACCCGGTCGCCGGCATCGCGGTGACCATGTTCATCTGCCATGTCGGTTACGACGTCACCACCGACGTCGTGCGCCGCCTGGCCGACAGCGTCGACCCGCAAATCGTCGCCGCGGCCGAGGCGGCGGCCGGGGAACTGCCCGGCGTCGTCCACGCGCATGCTCGCGCTCGCTGGACTGGGCGCCGGCTCCGCGTCGAGGTCGAAGCGTGGGTTCACCCCGGGCTGACCGCGCGGGAGTCCGACGCGCTCGGCCGCACCGCCGCAGCCGCGGTCAGAGACCAGGTCCCCGATGTCGACAGCTTCACCTGGGCAACCCGCGCTGCACCGGCTTGACGATGACTCCTGCGCGGGCGGTCAGGCCGTCGTCACTGGCGTGGCCGGGTCCTGCAGAGGGTGGATCGGGATGGTCGGCGAAGATGTGCCCGATCAGCCCGCCCGGGTTGAACGGGCCAGGAAGGCGCAGGTCAACCGCGCCCATGCCGCAGCAAACCAGACCGGTGCCTGCGCCGACGACCACGACGCGCATCGCGTGATCGGCGAGCCGCAGAGCCAGCGCGCCCGCGCACGCGTCCCGCCATGCATCGCCCCCTGGCGCCGGCCCCCAGGTGGCGGCCAGGTCCTCGAACAGCAAGGCGCGCAGCCGGACAAGCTCGGGAATGTCCTCGCCACGCGCCAGGCGGACACCACTTACCGGGCCTTCTGATCCTGCCCTCGCGGCGGCCCATCGTCCACACGGCGACGGTAAGCCCGGGCGACCGGCCCGCACCAGATGCATAGGATCAGTACTTGCAAGTCATTTGCAGCCCAGTTAACGTGCAGGCAGGCAGCGTTCGTGCCGTGCCTACCCGGAGGATGCCCATGTCCGCAGTTACCAGTACCCCCAAGCCCAACGTGGGCGTGATGGTCCGCCAATCGTTCAAGGCGCTGAGCCCGGCGGAGAAGCGCCGCGTGATCGGCATGTACGGGTCGATCGTGCTGCTGCACGCGCTGGGATTCGCCGTGTTCGTCGCCTACGTGCTGCCGGCGCACTACAAGCTGTTCGGCATCGGGCTGAGTGTCACCGCCTACACCCTCGGGCTGCGGCACGCGTTCGACGCCGACCACATCTCCGCGATCGACAACACCACCCGCAAGGCGATGAACCTGCGCCAGGGCACGGACAAGCCGCGGCCGTTCGCGTTCGGCTATTTCTTCTCCCTCGGCCACTCAACGATCGTGGTCGCGATGGGGGTGGGGATCATCATCGCCGAGAAGACGGTCCTGCCTGCGGTGACCCACTCGAACTCCTCTCTGGAGTCGTTCGGCGGCACGTTCGGCACGATCGTGTCCGCGGCCTTCCTGTTCCTGATCGGCCTGCTCAACCTGATCATCCTGGGCGGGATCCTCCGGGTCTTCCGGGCGATGCGCCGCGGCGAGTACAACGAGGCCCAGCTCGAGTCGCAGCTGGAAAAGCGCGGCTTTTTCTACCGGTTCTTCGGCCGGTGGATGAACGCGATCGACAAGGAATGGCAGATGTACCCGGTCGGGGTCGTGTTCGGCATGGGCTTCGACACCGCCACCGAGGTCCTGCTGCTGACCACCACGGCGTACCTGGCCTCCGAGCACATCCCCTGGCAGGCCGTCATCGCGCTGCCGATCCTGTTCACCGCCGGGATGAG
>JASHPR010000419.1 GCA_030038015.1 Streptosporangiaceae bacterium | reverse complement strand
CGATCGGCACCCCGGCCCAGCGCCAGGTGTCGGCGGTCAGCTTGACCGCGACGTAGGTCTCCACGGTCGAATCACGGTCGACGCCCTCCACGTCGAGGTAGCCCTCGTACTGGCCGCGGACGGTGTTCTCCGGGGTCAGCGGGCTCAGCGCGTGCACCACGGCCTGCTTGGCGTCCAGCCAGGCTCCCAGGCCCTTCCCGGTCGGCGGCTCGGCCAGGACGGTCGCCAGCACCTGCAGCATGTGGTTCTGCAGGACGTCCCTGATCGCCCCGGTGCGGTCGTAGAACCGGCCGCGGTCGGCTACGTCGAACGCCTCGGCCATGGTGATCTGGATGGAGTGCACGTAGTTCCGGTTGAGCAGCGGCTCGATGATGGAGTTGGCGAACCGGACGAACAGCACGTTCTCCACCGGGTCGAAGGCCAGCCAGTCGTCGACCCGGAAGATCGCTTCCTCGGGGAAATAGTTGTGCATGGTGGCGTTCAGCTGCTGTGAGCTGGCCAGGTCGGTGCCGAACGGCTTCTCCACCATCACCCGGGCGTTGCTGGTGCGCCCGGCCGAGGCGATCCCCTCGGCTATCCGCCCGAAGAGCACCGGGGGCACCTCCAGGTAGAAGAGGATCTTCTCGGCGTTGCCCACCGCGTCGGACATCGCCTTGTACGTGGCGTCGTCGCCGAGGTCGCCGTCCACGTAGCGCAGCAGCCCCAGCATCTTGTTCGCCGCCGGGGTGTTCGGGTCCATGTCGTTCAGCCGCAGCGAGGCGGTCGCGTAGTCCCGGAACTGCTCCAGGCCCCACCCGCTCTTCGCCACCCCGAGCACGGGCACGTCGAGCACGCCCCGCTGGACCAGGCCCACCAGCGCCGGGAACGTCTCCAGCTTTGCCAGGTCGCCGGTGGCGCCGAAGATCACCAGGGCATCGACTCGGTCTGCCGCCATGTCAGCTCCTCCACGTCCGATCCCGTCGCATCCGATGTCCACCTCGCGCTCCTGCCATCATCCCAGCCGGGTGATGGCAGGATGCGTCCATGACCGGACCGGGAAGCAAACACCAGCCGCCCGCCCTGGACGCCGGCGCGTTCAGCGCGCTCTACCAGCGGCTGCGCCGCACGGCGGCCTGGGGACCCGATGACCGGCGCGGCGCGCTGAACTACCTGACCCCGGACCGGGTGCTGGCGGCCGCCGCCGAGGTCAGGCTGGGCCGGACGGTCACGCTCGAGGCGCCGATCTCCAGCAGCGCGGCCGCCGACAACCCCGAGCCCGCGGTGCACGAGATGACCGGACCCACCGGGGACAGGGCGGACCCGGCCGGGCTGGCCTTCGCCATGGACCGGCTCGCCATGAACGTGCACGGCAACGCCGACAGCCACATCGACGCCCTGTGCCACGTGATGTACCGGGCCACGCTTTATAACGGCGTGCCGGCGACCGCGATCGGCGCCACCGGTGCTGCGGACCTGTCGATCGAGATGGCCAGCGACGGGATCGTGGGGCGCGGCGTGCTGCTGGACATCCCGCGGCTGCGCGGGGTCCCCTGGCTGGAGCCCGGCGAGCAGGTGACCGCCGACGACCTCGCGAGGGCGGAGCAAGCGCAGCAGGTCCAGGTGGGCCAGGGCGACCTGCTGTTCGTCCGGGTCGGGCACCGCAGGCGGCGGGACGCGCTCGGCCCGTGGGACGCCGCGAGCGCCCGCGCCGGGCTGCACCCGGCGGCGATGGAGTTCGTCGCCGAGCGCAAGGTCGCCGCGCTGGGCAGCGACGGCAACAACGACACCTCGCCGAGCGCGGCCGAGGGCGTCGACTTCCCCGTGCACGTGCTCGCCGTCAACGCGCTGGGCCTGCACCTGCTGGACTACCTGCAGTTCGACGGTCTCGTCCGGCTCTGCGAGCAAGCCGGCCGGTGGTCGTTCTGCTGCGTGATCGCACCGCTGCGGCTGGTGCGCGGGACCGGCTCACCGGTCAACCCGATCGCGATCCTGTAGCGCCCGGCCGCGGCAGGAAACCCCGCGGACGATGAGCGCCGCGAGCAGCAGCACCAGCGCCAGGCAGAACGCGGAGAAGATCGTGGCGCACCAGCCGGGGAGCGCGGCGAAGATCGCAGCCCCGGCGACGATCAGCCAGACCACGTTGCCGTCCCAGAACGGCCGATCGTGTTGACAGCGGCCCGCCGGCCGGCCTCGTCCCTGCCGGCGACCGGGTGCAGCATCCCGGCACCGAAGTCGAACCCCTCCAGCACGAAGAAGCCGATCCACAGGCCGTGATGGCGATGAACCAGAACGGGATCATCGTGACCTCAGTACTGGACGGCCGGGACGGGCGCGTCCGCCTCGGCCTCCGGGCGCGCCGGC
Organism: Streptosporangiaceae bacterium; assembly: GCA_030038015.1. Classification (GTDB taxonomy): domain Bacteria; phylum Actinomycetota; class Actinomycetes; order Streptosporangiales; family Streptosporangiaceae; genus JASHPR01. The sequence goes on along the minus strand of JASHPR010000419.1, from coordinate 5,194 downwards.
GGACGCTGCGGGCGGGCCTACCTCAGCATCAGCAGCAGGTCCACCACGGCGAGCACGACATAAAGCAGCACGAAGCCGGCCAGGCTGATCGCCACGCCCGTGGTGGACACCGACGGCGACACCGCGTTCGTCGTGAGCACGATGCCCTGGATGATCGATCGCTGCCGGCCGCTCTCGGTGAGCAGCAGGAGATGGCTGATCGACGTGAACGCGAACTGCCAGCGCGCCAGGACGACGTTCAATCTACGCCGTGCCTGACGGCAGGCTGGCTAGGAACGCGCGTCGGCGGCCGCCGGGCTGTGCTGCCAGGCGTCGGCGCCGGCCGCGGCCGCCGCCTTGGCCTGCGCGAGCTTGAGCTTCGCCAGCTCGCTCGGCGGGACCTCCATCTCCCTGATCCACTGCCGGATGGCGGCGATCAGGTGCGCGCCGCCGATAACGAAGCCCGCCAGCGCGAGCACGCCGCCGGCCGCGATGAGCGCACCCCCGGTGAGCAGAGGGGCGGACCGCACCTGCGGCCCGGAACTGCGATTGGCGCTGTCAGCCATGACTCCATCCCTGAACGTGCGTGACCCTCGGTGGTCACTGTTTCCGCGCCAGCACCGCCCGGCATCATCCGCGCCGGGTGATTCCCCGGGCGGCCGGCGCCCTGGACGCCGCCCCCGGGCGCGGTCACCCCGCGGGTGTGATGCGCGCCCTGGCAGCGCCCGCGAAGGTGGGCGGGACCGATCACGCTTTGCTTCTGACCGTGAGGTGAGATTGTGGACCGCTACCCCAACATCGGCGATCACGGGCTGATCGGCGACCTGCAGACGGCCGCGCTGGTGACCACGGACGGGACCGTTGACTGGTTCTGCCTGCCCAGGTTCGACTCCCCCAGCGTGTTCGCTTCCCTGCTCGACGCGGACAAGGGCGGCATGTGCCGGATCGCCCCGGACCGGGACGATTACAACAGCAAGCAGCTCTACCTGCCCGACACCGCGATTCTGGTCACCAGGTTCATGACCCCGGACGGCGTCGGGGAGGTGCACGACTTCATGCCGGTCGCGGGCGCCAAGGCCACCGACCGGCACCGGCTGGTGCGCAACATCAAGGTCGTGCGCGGGGCCATGAAGTTCCGGGTCCAGATCCACCCGCGGTTCAACTACGGCCGGACCGCGCACAAGCTCGAGTACTCCGAGCACGGGGCGATGTTCCACACCGACGACATGGACCTGTCGGTGCACGGCATCGCGCCGCTTGGCACCTCGCTGCGCGACATGAACGTCGCGATCGAGGAGGACGGCGCGGGCCTGCAGTGGAGCCGCACGCTGCGCGAGGGCGAGATCGGCGGCGTGGTGCTCGAGTCCAACGGCGGGGTGCCGCAGCGGCTGATCCCGCCCGAGGAGGCGCAGGCCCTCGCCGACGAGACCGCCCGCTTCTGGCAGGACTGGCTGCGCCGGTCCAGCTACCGGGGCCGCTGGCGCGAGATGGTGACCCGCTCGGCCATGACGCTCAAGCTGATGACGTACGCCCCCAGCGGGGCGCTGGTCGCGGCGCCGACCACCGGCCTGCCGGAGCAGGTCGGCGGCGAGCGCAACTGGGACTACCGCTACACCTGGATCCGGGACACCTCGTTCTCGATCTACGCGCTGCTCGGCCTGGGCTACCTGGAGGAGGCGGGCCAGTTCATGCAGTGGCTGCGGGACCGGGCGACCGAGCAGGTCGGCGACGGCTCCGGACCGCTGAGGATCATGTACCGGGTCGACGGCACCTCGGATCTCACCGAGGAGACCCTCGACCACTTCGAGGGCTGGCGCGGCTCGCGGCCGGTGCGCGTCGGCAACGGCGCCGCTGGCCAGCTCCAGCTCGACATCTACGGCGAGTCCATGGACGCCATCGCCCTGGCCGACGCCCGCACCGCGGAAATGGCCCACCAGGGCTGGCTGGCGGTCTCCAGCATCACCGACTGGCTGTGCGACCACTGGGACCAGCCGGACGAGGGCATCTGGGAGACCCGCGGCGGCCGGAAGAACTTCACCTACGGCCGGTTCCAGTCCTGGGTCGCCCTGGACCGCGCGATCCGGATCGCCGAGCGGCGCGGCAAGCCGGCCAACCTGGTCAAGTGGACCGCCGAGCGCGACAAGATCTACAACCAGATCATGGAGCGCGGCTGGCACCCCAAGATCGGCGCGTTCACCCAGCACTACGACACCGACGTGCTCGACTCCTCGCTGCTGATGATGCCGCTGATGGGCTTCATCGCCCCGCGCGACCCGATGTGGCTGTCCACGCTGGAGGCCATGGACCGCGAGCTGGTCTCGGACAGCCTCGTGTACCGGTACAACCCGGCCGCCTCCCCGGACGGCCTGGCCGGCGACGAGGGCACGTTCTCCCTGTGCACGTTCTGGTACGTCGACGCGCTGGCCAGGGCCGGCCGCCTCGATGACGCCCGGCTGACGTTCGAGAAGATGCACACCTACACCAACCACCTGGGCCTGTACTCCGAGGAGATCAGCTCCACCGGCGAGCAGATCGGCAACTTCCCCCAGGCGTTCAGCCACCTGTCCCTGATCAACGCCGCGATCAACCTCGATTACCAGATGGATCACGGCTTCGGCTCGCTGCAGGAGGGTCCGCTGCCGACCTGAGCCGCAGTGACCTATCACCTGCGCATGACTACCCGCGGCGAGCTGACAGAACGCGTCGCCGCCCTGCTGGCCGCCGAGCCAGGCGTGTCGAACCTGGTGGTGCTGCCCGGCGCCGCCCGCCGTCCGGCGGGCGACGCCGTGCAGTGCGACGTGCTGGCCTCGGCCGCCAACGCCGTGCTCACCCAGCTCAAGGCGGTGCGGGACGATCACGCGGGCCCGGTCGCTGCCGAGGTGGTCGACGCGGTCATCGGGGAGCGGCCGGCCGCGGCGGCGAAGTTCGGGGTCGTGCAGCGGGACATCGCCCCGGTGTGGGACGTGGTCGACGCGGGGATCCGCTCCGAGGCGGTCTACGCCCCCAGCTTTTACATCCTGCTGGCCATCGCCGGGCTGATCGGCGCCGTCGGCATCCTGACCAACTCGGACATCCTCATCGTCGGCGCCATGGTGGTCGGGCCGGAGTACAGCGCGATCATGGGCGTCTCGCTGGGCATCGACCGGCATGACCGGCAGCAGGTGACCAGGGGACTGCTCGCGCTCGCCGCCGGCTTCCTGGCGGCGGTCGTTCTCACCCTGGCCTTCGGGCTGGTGATCCGCTGGTCGGGCGAGACGCCGAAGGCCTTCTCGGCCGGCGTGCGCCCGGTGGCCGACCTGATCAGCAGCCCGGACCTGTTCTCGGTGGTGGTCGCCGTCCTGGCCGGCATCGTCGGCGTGGTGTCGCTGACCGAGTCCCGGGCCGGCGCCCTGATCGGCGTGTTCATCTCGGTCACCATGATCCCGGCAGGGGCCAACATCGGCCTATCGATCGCGTACGGCGACTGGGGGCGGGCCCGGGGTTCCACGTTCCAGCTGCTGCTCAACGTGCTCGTGCTGATCACGGTGGGCGCCCTGGTCATGCGCGTCCAGCGGGCGATCTGGCAGCCCCGCTCCGCCGCCGACCGCTAGGCATCCGCGGCGCCCCGCCCGGCTGGCGCCGGGCCGCGCCGGCCAGCGGCAGTTCCGGACAGTCATAACTAGGTCCGCGCCACGTCCGGATTGGGCTCGCCTGCACATATCCTCCGTTCGGTGCAGACATTCCGGGCATATAACGCTGGAAAGTGACGCAAACGCAGGAAAAGTCGCGCCGGAATGACGGCCGGCGGCGATGGCTGCCTCGCGGGCGCTCCCGCCGCGGGGTCAGGCCATGCGCTGGAGCAGGTGCTCGCCGACCCGGATCGCGTTGGCCATCGCGGTCAGCGCCGGGTTCACCGCGCCGATGCTCGGCATGAAGCTGGTGTCGACCACGTACAGGTTGTCGACCTCGTGGGCCTTGCAGTTGACGTCCAGCACGGACGTGGCCGGGTCGGTGCCGAACCGGCAGGTGCCCGCCTGGTACCCGACGCCGGCGATGGTGATCGCCATGCTCATGTAGGAGTTCTTCTGCAGCAGGTGGTGCGCGGCCAGCCCGACGTGGTTGATGATCTTCCTGAGCTCGGCGTACAGGCCGTCCGCTTCCGCGTCGTTGGTCTGCCGGCAGGCCGGCCGCAGCCGGTACAGCGTGGCCCCGTACATTTTGGTGGCCCCGCCGACGAAGTAGTGCACCTGCGGCTGGAATGGCTTTCCGTCCGCGTCGTACCAGGTGTCCGTCGAGATGTACCAATCCCCGGGCCATTCCGCGCTAGGCGGGTCGCCGCCACGCGCCCGCCGTCCCGCTCGCCGCCGTCGCGCTCCCCGCCGCGCTTCCCGCCGCGCTCCCCAGCTGCGCACTCCCCGCCGCGCTCCCCGCCGCGCGCTCTCCGCCGCGCTCCCCGCCGCGCTCCCCAGCTGCGCGCCCGCGGATGAATGTACCGTTAGAGGGGTTATAGCCCTACTTTCGGTACATTCATCGGCGTCGGCGATCATGGAGGCCGCGCGAATCAGCTCCCCGCAGGTGTCTGGTGCGCCCGCAGTGACGGGGGTGACGGGCGGGGGTGCAGGGTCTGCGGCGAGGGGCGGCCGTGGGCGACGGCGAGCGACAGCAGGCCCATGCCGGCCGCGACGGCGGCGCTGGCGCCGAAGATCACCGGCAGCCGGACTCCGGCGCTGACCGGGGGACCGACGCCGAACGCGGCGATCCCGTAGCCGACCTGGTAGCAGGCGATCACCCCGCCGGCCACCAGCACCTGGTAGCCGGTGAGCTTCTCCTGCCCGATGCTGATCGACAGCGGGAGCAGCGCCGAGCAGCCCAGCCCGGCCAGCCCGAACGCCCCGACCGAGGCCAGCGGCGCGTTCCTCGGCAGCGCCGCGATCAGGACGAACGCGCCCGCCAGCAGGAACGGCAGGGCGTGGTAGGTGACCCGGCTGGGCAGCCAGCGCTGGATCGCGGCGAACAGCACCCGGCCCGCGGTGACCACCGCCCAGAACGCGGTCAACGCCAGCGCGGCGGTCGACGTCTTGACGCCCAGCGAGGTGATGTCAAGCTGCGACCAGTTGCCGTTCATGGTCTCGCAGAACCCGTACAGCACTGCGAACGCGCCGAACAGCCAGAACCCGGGCGGGACCCGGCTGCCCGCCTGCGGCGGCCCGGAGGCGGCCCGCGGTTGGGCCGGGGC
>JASHPR010000418.1 GCA_030038015.1 Streptosporangiaceae bacterium | reverse complement strand
CGGCGCGTGCGAGCCGGCCGCTATGGCCTGTTCTCCCAGACTGAGACGCGGGCGGCGCTGTCGGTCAAACGCTCGCGCGTCCAGCTGCTTCAGCGCTCGCGCAAGTTCATCCCGGCCAGGCGCGCCATCAGATCCAGCTCGGGGGCAGGCGGTCGCGCAACGGCGGGCGAGCCTCACATGAGGTGCGCGGGCTGGAGGCGGCTGCCGTCGTGGAAGCGGGCGAGGCGGAATGGCCGCAGGTCGAAGGCGGGCTCGGTACCCTCGGCGATGTCGGCGATGACGGTGCCCGCGATGGGGCCGAGCCCAAACCCGTGCCCGCTCATCCCCGTGGCGATGACCAGCCCACTCGGCCCGCCCCCGCCGTCGATCACCGGTAGCGCGTCCGGCGTCGCGTCGATCTCTCCGGCCCAGGCCCGCCGGAGCCGCACGGCACCGAGGCCGGGAAAGTAACGCTGCGCCCGCTCCAGGCAGAATCGGACGTCGTCGACCCGGGGCCGGGGCGACAGCTCGTCGCCCGAGGCGGACTGCAGGGGCCGGAGCACGGCCCTGGCGAGGCTGGGAGCGTCCACCCGCACGCGCAGCTGCGAGCGGTTGGCGAAATAGCTGGAGAGGAATCGCCCGGCATGACGGATCCCGGCCGGGTTGAGGACGATCTCGTTGCGTGCAGAGGCGGCGAGGCGGAGGCACCCTCGCATGTCCTGGCGGATGAAGAGCTCGCCCGTCCAGGCTGCCGCCCGCGTGACCGGCGGGACCGGGTCGGTCAGGATGACCGTCTGGCGGACCAGCTGCCAGGGGATCGTGACCCCCACCCCGCGAGCCAGCCGCGCGGTGCCCGATCCCGCCGCCAGCACGACGACGCCCGCCTTGACCTCGCCGACGGGCGTCGCGACTCCCGCCACTGTGCCGCCGGCGAGCGTGATGTTCCGCACCGGCACGCCCTCGCAGACCTGCACGCCGCGCGCCCGCAGCGCCGCCGTGTAGGCGCGGCACGTGGCGATGGGGTCGGCGTGCCCGTCGGAGGCCGTGAAGATCCCAAGCAGCCACTGTTCGCTTACTCCGGGAAGGATCGACTCCACCTCGGCGCGGCTCACGACCCGGCTGTCGAGTCCGAGGGAGGCGGCATCGGCAACCCACCGTTCGTAGCGGCTTGCCAGCTCCGGGTCGTTCGTGAGCCGGAGGTTGCCCCCCATCTGCCACTGCACGTCCGATCCGAGTTCATGGCCGAGACCTCGCCACCGCTGGCTGGCGGCCATCATCATCGGCAGCTCGGCGAGCGCCCGGCCCTGCTGGCGAACGAATCCCAGGTTCCTGCCGGACTGCCGCCCTCCCACCCAGCCGCTCTCGATGAGGACGACCGACAGGTTGCGGCAGGCGAGTTCATAAGCCGACGACAGCCCGAGCACGCCGCCGCCGACGACGACAACGTCGCAGCGTTCCGGGAGGCCGGCGGAGCGAGCCGCTGGGCCGGACCGAGCGCTGGTCACGTGACGGCTGAGAAGAAAGCCGCGAGTTCGGTCGCTACTTGCTCCGGCTCGTCCTCAGGCGAGAAATGCCCAGCGCCAGGAATCACGACCAGTTCGGCGCCAGGGATCGCCGCCAGGAGGCGCTCCCCGACGGTGATGTCGAGCCACCGGTCTTCGGCACCCCAGAGCAGGCGCACTGGGACGCTGAGCGAACCCAGCAAGGGCTGGAGCCCCCCGACATCGTCGTCGGTCCACTGGGCGATCTTACGGAAGTAGGCAGCCTGACCCTCGTCTCCGCGCCACTGGGCGAGGTATCCGGCTAGAACTCCGGCTTCAAGGGGCCGGTGCACGGCTGTTAGCAGGTGGGCGGCCACGATCTGCTCGTAGAAATGGGCCGGCATCGTCTGGTAAGCGGCGAGGTGCTCACGGATGTGGCGCGTCGCAGGCGTGTTCCAGGGACTGAGGGCGACGGCGTCGACGAGGACGATGCGGCCGGCCGCTGCGCCTTCGATGAGGTGGGCCCGCAGCACTGTGGCGGCGCCGATGTCATGGCCCGCAATCCCGGGTTGCTCGAGGCCGAGGCCCCGAAGGAGTTCCGCCAGGGCCCGGCCCTGGGCAGTGATCGACATGTCAGTTAGCCCGGTCCGTTCGGACTCTCCGTAGCCGACGAGGTCCAGGACGTGAACGCTGAAGCGCTCGGCGAGCGGGGGGACAACTTTGCGCCACAGGAACGACGACGACGGAGTCCCGTGGACTAGCACGATCGGCAGGCCAGTACCGAAGCGGTCCCAGGCGACCGTGCCAAGAGCGGTCCGGGCCCGCTCCCGCAGCCTCCAGTGCCCGCTCAGCTCCATGGGCAAGCCGGACGGCTGACCAGATGAAACCGGCGCGCCGCATTCCGGGCGAAAAAAAGCGCCCGCAGCAAACGCGGCGGATCTCGTGAAAGCTCCCGACGGCAAGCACTCCAACGCCGACCGTTGTACGGCCGGCAACACCGGGCAGAACTCGTTCGCGGCATGGCTGCGCAATTCCTTGCCAGTGTGCGGACTGCAGATGACGAAACCACATCCGCGCCAACCACTTTAGTCCAAGTGAATCGCCGACTGGGTTTGTGGATCACTCTGATGCTGGGTGTCCTGAGGCTGGCGGCGCCGTGCCGTCGCAGGCGCCGCGGGGCCATAACTACGACGGTGTGGCCGTCTTGGTCGCCGAGAAGGTGGAGAAGACGCAGCGGAGGATCTCGGCGAAGCGGGCCGCCGAACAGCCCAGCACCCGCCTTGTTGCCGGCTGGTGGCCTGGCTGGATGCGCCGTGAACGGGCTGGCCGGGGCGGTCGCCGGGCTGGACCCGGCGGCGGAGGATCTGGCGCGGGCCAGCGCTGCAGCTGAGTCAGCTGGCACTCTGGACGACGCCCAGTAACGGATGATCTGCGCCCGGTTTTGGCTATCCCGGCTATTCCTAGCCGCCGCGCCGAGTCGGCGTTAGGCGCGATCTTCCCGGGCTGAGGTCGGCTCACTGGCTGTGACCGCCATGTCTGGATCGCCTGATCCTCGGCAGCTGGGATGGGGCAGTCGTTCTCTGGTCTGGGACCGAAGGTCGGTGGTCCGGTGGACGGCCAGGCGCCGCTGCAGCTGCCACTGATCCCACGGATGGGAGCGCAAATGGGAGCGCGTTCGGCTCACCGGTGCGAGCTTGGGCTCGCTTGTGCTCGCCTCCGCTGGTACTGACCTGCGTCGACGGCGGGCAGAGTGGGGTGGGGGAGTGGTGGTGGCAATCCTTACAAGCGAGGGGTCGCTGGTTCGAACCCAGCTGCGCCCACCAGCACAAACGTCCCGTGGAAGATCATCATGCAAGCCCTACGGGCCATTAGCGGGCCATTAGCCATCTGAGTCACCTGGCCCGCCAGACCCGTCGGCACCGCTGTCCGCCTCGCGCGAAACTTCGATCCTGGCGCTCATGGCTGCCGCGATGGCACGGTCGGCCTCCAGCGTCTTGTGCTGATAGACGAGCGCGGCTCGCACGCTGTCGTGTCCCATCCGGGCCGTCAGGTCCCGCAGGCTCGGCCGGGTCAACGCGGCCAGCGTGTTCCCGATATGGCGGAGATCATGAAAATGCAGATCCGGGGCGCCGACGCGGGCGATGATCAAGCGCGGCGCGCTGCGCGCGCCGCGGGCCGGCGCCTGCGCTTGGCCTCTGCCTCGGAAGGCCCGGCCCGCGCGCGCCGGCCCCATGCCTGAGTCTGCCGCAGATCAGCCACGCTGATCCGGCGCGGGTTCAGAGTCGGGCATCGCGTGAGCCGATAGCCGTTGGCCCAGCTCGGCCCGGAACGCGAGAGCAGGCCACCCGATCGCACGTCTCAGTGTCGGCACCAGCAGTTTCGGGGGCGGGCGGCCCTCACCCGGCGCGGGATTATCAGCCCTCCACGGGAGCCCTCAAGGGTTCCAAGATCATTTGGCCGCCTCCCTTCCGCACGCGCATACCCCCGGCACGCACGGAGCCTCTGTGCGGCCAAAGCATCTTGGAAGCCCTGCGGACCAGACCCTTGACCGCTCCCGCTCCGGGCAGTCATCGCGTCTATCAGGTAAAGGCCACCAGGTGCGAGGCCACACACCCCCTGCGGGCGGACACGATGCCTGGCAGGCTCGATCAGCGGGGATGGACAGCAGCCCAGCACCTCGCGCCGTGCGTCATCTGCCACCGGCCCGCGATCTTGCGCTCACCGCGGGGCAAGCCCTGTCACTGGACCTGTGCTCTCGCGTGGATCAACGAGCACCAGGACCAAGACGAGGCCCACAACCGGCACGCGGCATGATCGGGGAGCATGTATAGCTGTGGCGGCCGCAGGCCGGTCGCGGCCCGCCTGGAATAGTGCCAGTCTGATGACCGTGAGCTTCTTCGATTCCATCCCGCCGCCGGATCTTCCGAAGCCGGTCCTGCGTCCTCGCCCATCGTGGATGCGGCCGGATGAAGTCATTCCTGGGTCGGTTCCGGCGGAGCTGCTGCTGATCCGCACCGAGCAGGTGGCAGTCGCCGTCGGCAGCGTGCGCGCCTACCCGAAC
>JASHPR010000417.1 GCA_030038015.1 Streptosporangiaceae bacterium | reverse complement strand
CGCGTCCGTGGACGCCTGGCTCCCCGGGCTCCGGGCGCTGGTCCGGCGCGGCCTCGACCTGGACCTGCTCATGCGCATCGCGCGCAGTGCACCGGACCTGGCGGCCGAGCCGTGGTCTCCCGGGGAATCACTCAAACCGGGGGGCGGCCGGCCAGCCCGCGTCGCGGTCGCGGCCGGGCCGGCGTTCACGTTCCGCTACGCCGAGCACGACGAGCTGCTCGCCGCGGCCGGCGCCGAGGTGGTGCCGTTCGACCCGCTGTCCGCCGAAAGGCTGCCGGACGGCACGGACGCGCTGGTGGCGGGCGGCGGGTTTCCCGAGGTGCACGCGGACGGCCTGGCCGCCAACGCGGCGCTGCTCGGCGAGGTGCGCAGCCGCGCCGCGGGCGGCATGCCCGTGGTGGCCGAGTGCGCCGGCCTGCTCTGGCTCGGGGAGTCCCTGGACGGGCGCAAGCAGTGCGGGATCCTGCAGGCCCGCGCGCGGATGACGCCGAAGCTGACCCTCGGCTACCGGGAGGCGACCGCGCTGCACGGCACCCCGCTGCTCGCGGCCGGCACCCGGGTCCGGGCTCACGAGTTCCACCGCACGGTCAGCGAGCCCGCGCACGGGGAGCACCCGGCGTGGCGGCTGTCCGACGGCACCCAGAGCGGCTGGGCAGGACCGGGCCTGCTCGCCTCGTACCTGCACCTGCACTGGGCCGGGGTGCCCGGCGCCGCCGCCAGGCTGGTCCGGATCGCCCTCACCCGCCGGCCTGCGGCTGCCCGCTGAGCCAGGAGCCCGTGTCATCCGCTGACAGCGCACAGCGCGTGGAGCCGGGCCTTCGCTGTCGCTTCGCTGGGGTGTCCGCTGGTGAGAACATGCTTATGTACCACGACAGCAACGGCTGTGGCTGCCCGGGGTCGGCATGCCTGCGGGGATGCCCTGGGTGGTCACGGGCGGGAGGAGGACCCGATGGTACAGGACATCGCTCAGCGGGAGGCGGTCGATCTGGTCCGCGTGGACCGGTACACGGACATCGTCGGCCCCAGCAACGAGATGCTCGGGCCGGTACGGGACGGCGGGCGGATCGAGTTCCTCACGGTGCCAGGCTGCTGGGGGCCTATGATCACACCCTCGATCCGCAGCGGTCACGAGGTGAGCCTGCCCGTGCGGGTGGCGGGCGCGGCAGCCGGCGATGCCGTTGCCCTGCACATCGAGGAGCTGGAGCAGACCTCACGGGCGACCACGTCAGGCACCCACACTGGCTGGGATGGGCATTACCTGTCTGATCCGTTCGTGGCCGGGATCTGCCCGACATGCCGGGATGCCGGGCGGCACTTCCTGTATCCCGACACCTATCTTGACGGGACCGGCGACGGCGCGGTGAAGTGCGCCGTCTGCCATAGCGAGGTCAACCCGTTCCACATGGTCGAGGCCTACACGATGGTCTTCGACGAGGAGAAGGGGATCGGGGTCACGGTCAGCCCCGAGCGGGCGTCGGAGATCGCCCGGGACGCCCGGGAGTGGAACGCCCTGACCGAGCATTCCACCCAGCATCCGATCTCCGCGCTGGCCCGGGCCGACCTGGTCGGGGTCATGACCCGCTGCCGGATCTCGGTCGGCAACCTTGGCTCGATCCCGGCGATCGACCTGCCGTCCTCGCATAACTGCGGGGATTTCGGCGCATTCCTCATCGGTGCCGAGCACGAGTTCGCCGTTACCGAGCAGCAGCTTGAGCTCCGCACCGATGTGCACATGGACGTGGACTCGGTCCGCGCGGGCGCTGTCTTGATAGTGCCGTCGAAGGTGGACGGCGCGGGCATATACGCGGGGGACGTGCACGCGATGATCGGCGACGGCGAGATCGCTGTCCACACCACCGACATCGCGGGCCGCCTGGTTGTCCGGGTGGAGGTCCTCAAGGGGCTCGCATTGGACGGCCCAATCCTGCTGCCTCCCGCGGAGGACTTGCCGTTCCTGGCCCGCCCGTTCACCGCCGCAGAGGTGGCCCGCGGTCGCGCCCTGGCCGAGACGAATCGCACCATGCTGGAAGGACCGGTGCTGCCGGTCCAGGTTCTCGGCTCGGGGCCGTTCCTGAACGCCGCCGTCGACAACGCGATCGAGCGGGCGGCCAAGCTGCTCGGCATGGGCACGGACGAGGTGAAAAACCGGGGCACCATCGCGGGAGCGGCCGAGATCGGCCGGCTTCCGGGGTTCGTGCAGCTGAATCTGATGGTGCCGCGGCAACGGCTGGAGATCCTCGGGATCGCTCACCTCGTCGAGGCCCAGTACGGCACGCCGGCCGGCTGGTGAAGATCAAAGTCGATCTGCGTGGCGACCTCGCCAGGCGGGTCACCGCGGCATCGTTGATGGATGAGGGGACGGTCGAGCTGCCCGGGGACGCGTCCGTTGGTGCCCTGGCGTCCGCGCTCGGCCTGGCCCCGGCGAGCGCGGTGTTCGTCGTGAACGGCGTTGCCGCCCGTGCCGGACAGCAGCTCCGCGAGGGCGACCGGGTGCAGGCGTTCCCTGTAGCCTCCGGCGGCTAGCCGGGTGGCCCGGGGCCGCAGGGCCAGCGTTTGCGCCGGCCTGGCGGCTGGGCCGGCTCAGTCCACGCGAGCGATCACGTCGCCTTGCCTGGCGGTTTGCTCCTCTGCGACCAGGAGGCGGACGTGGCCCGCGGCGGGCGCCACTACCTCTCCGGAAACTTTCTCAACCATCACCTCGCCGAGTAGCTGCCCGCTCGCCACCTGGTCGCCATCGCTGACGAACCAGGTGGCGAGCACGCCCTCGGCGGTGGGATCCTCCTCCGACAGCTTCGGGAAGAGCACATCAGCCATGGCTCACGCCTTGCTTTCCGCGCGCCCGCTGCGCTCCCCCCTGCACGTTCATGCTCCGAGCAGCTCCCGGGCTGCCGCGCGGATCCGCTCCGGGACCGGGAGCACCGCTCGCTCCAGGGAGCGCGCGTAGGGGATGGGGACGTCCGGGACCGCGACCCTGCGCACGGGCGCTCGCAGCATGCCGGGATCGGTTTCCGCCACGATGGCGGCGATTTCACCCGACACGCCGAATGACTGGTAATCCTCGTCCACGACCAGCAGGTGGCCTGTCTTGCCCACGGAGGCCAGGACCGTCTCCCGATCCAGCGGCACGAGGCTGCGCAGGTCGATGACCTCTAGCTCGATCCCCTGCTCGGCAGACATCTGCTCCGCCACGTCGAGGGCATGGTGGACCGACAGTGACAGGGTGACCACGGTCGCGTCCGAGCCTTCGCGGGTGACGGCTGCGCTGCCGATGGGCGTCTCGTATGGTTGCTCCGGCACCGGCCCGATGGACCGCGCGTTCTTGGCCATCCAGGGCAGGCCCATCACGCCTTTGTGGAAGACGTAGATGACGGGGTTGTCATCGCGGATCGCGGAGATCATCAGGCCCTTGGCATCGGCAGGATTGCTCGGCACGACCACCTTCATCCCTGGCATGTGCGCGAAGGTTCCCCACAGGCACTGAGAGTGCTGCTCGGCATCCGAGTAGCCGCCGCCGGCCGCCATCATCAGCACCATCGGCACCCGGACGTTCCCGCCCGACTCGAAGTGGATCTTGGCCATGTGGTTGTAGATCTGATCCATGGCCACGCCGAAGAAGTCCGCGAACATCAGCTCGACAACTGGCCGCATGCCCTCGACCGCGGCACCGATGCCCAGGCCGATGAAAGCGGTCTCGGAGATCGGCGTGTCCAGCACCCGCTCGGGCCCGAACTGGTCGAGCAACCCGCCCGTGGCTCCGAAGATGCCGCCGTATTTGCCGATGTCCTCGCCGAGCACGAACACGCCCGGGTCGCGCTCCATCTCCTGGGCGATGCCCTCGGCGATGGCACGGGCGGTGGTCAGCCGCCGGCCCGCGGGTGCGCTGGCGGGCTGGGCTGCAGAATCAGTGACGCTCATCTGCCTGGGCTCCCTTCACGCGAAGACGTACTCACGCGCCGTCTCCGGCGCGGGAATCGGGCTGGACTTGGCGAACTCGATTGCCCTCTCCACCCGTGCGGAGGCTTCCGCCCGGATAGCCTCGATCGCGGCAGCGTCGAGCACGCCGGCCTCGGTCAGGCGCGCCTCGTACGCCGGGATCGGGTCCCGGCCCGGTACCTCTGCCAGGTCGGGGCGGTAAATCTGGGGATCGCCCTCAAAGTGGCCCCATAGCCGCAGCGTGTGCACCTCGAGCAGGGTCGGCCCCTCACCAGCCCGGGCCCGCGCCACCGCGTCGCCAGCGGCCGTGTAGATGGCTTCCACGTCGTTGTCCTCGATCCGCTGGCCAGGTATGCCGTAGGCAGCTGCCCGGTCGGCGTTGGAAGGGATCGCGGTGGATGCGTTCCGCGGCACCGAGATCGCCCAGTCGTTGTCTTCCACCACGAAGACCACCGGCAGCTTCCACAACGCGGCCAGGTTGAGCGACTCGTGGAAGGCGCCCTGGTTGGCCGCGCCTTCGCCGGTGACGGCTGCGGCTACCGCGTCACTGCCCTGGCGCTGGAAGGCGAAAGCCTGGCCCAGTGCGGGTGGCAGGCCCTCGGCGACGATGCCCGAGCAAGAGAAGTGGACCGCGGGGTCGAACAGGTGCATGTGCCCGCCCCGGCCATGGCCCAGGCCGCCTTCGCGGCCGAAGATCTCGGCTGTCATCTTGTCAAGATCGACACCGTGCGCAATGGCCAGGTGGTGCGGCCGGTGGGTCGCGGTGACCGCGTCGTCGCTGCGCAGGTGGGCGCAGACGCCGGCGGCAACCGGCTCCTGTCCGGCCGACAGGTGCATCTCGCCGGGTACCAGTCCGGCGCCGATGTCGAACGCTGGTTTCTTGTCAGCGTGGTACTCGCGGAGGATTGCCTCCTCGTAGGTGCGGCTGAGCACCATCACCTGGTACAGGCCGCGTCGGGTCTTTTCGTCCATTCCTCCTCCTCGGTTGTGTGCAGCGGCGTGCGGCCTGTCCGGTGCCACGTGCCGCTCGCGTATCGCTGCGCCAGCAGCAGCCGCTGCCAGCGCATCTCAGCAACGCTGGCGGCCCTGGGCGCCAGCGGGCCGTAACGTTCCGCCGCCTCCGCCAGGACCAGGTTACGGGCGGTCGCCACGCACATGCCGGGCACGATATCGCTCAACGGCGCCACCGGGGTCCTGCGGGAATCCAGCGGGTGGGCGTCCGGCGGGGCGGGCGCCAGAAAAGCCCGGATTCGCGACGCAGGAGTGGTGACCAGCAGCGTGGCGTGCGCCAGCGCGGCGCCCCGGGTGAGCTGGCTGGCAAGCCCGGACACCTTCACCGGGCCGGTGAATACACCGCGTTGGGTCACCACGGGCGTCAGCCCCAGCCGCCGCAGCACCCCGGCTACCAGCGCCGCGAGCTCACCCGCAAGCCCAGGCTCCCAGCCGGGCACGGCCATAGTGATGTTCAGATTGCCCCGGTCGTGGTAGACGGCCCCACCGCCGCTCCCACGCCGCAGCACCGGCACGCCCGAGGCGGCGCACGCCACTACGTTCGCCTCCCGGTCCATCCGCTGGCCACGGCCGAGCACGACGCATGCCTCGTTCTGCCAGATCCGGAGCAACGGGACCTGCGGGAGGGCCCTGACCAGGGCTTCTTCAAGCGCCAGGTTCGCAGCCGGGTCAGCGCCCGGCACATCACAGACCAGCAAGTCCATGCACGGCCCACGGCGGCGGCGGCCCTGCAGCCGACGAACCGGGGCATCACCCCCTCAACGGACGCGTTCCCCATCTGGCTGCATCCCAACCGTTCCGCCGGAAGCCGAATAAGCAGAGCATGACGGCCGATTCAACGATATTCGAGGCTCATGTCCGGTCCCGGATGGTGAACGCCGCCCGCCACCCCCCGGAGCATGAGCCAGGCTGGACATCCCGCAAGCGAAGGCGCCCCGTTTCGCGCCGTCGCCGGCCGACGGGTTTGCGTCCGCGGCCGGGGGCGTCCGCCGGTGACGGCAGAATAGCGTGAAGGCCGCCTGCATCGAGAGGTTCTGCGACCCCGGCGGCATCCGATACGGCGACCTGCCCGACCCGGTGCCCGGGCCCGGCCAGGCATTGGTGCTTGTCGACGCGGTCGCGGTGGACAAGGCCGGCACGTTTGTGCGCTCGGCGGCGTGGCGCACCGAGGCTGCCGCCGGGTGCCGACCCTGTCACCTTCGTCGCGGCGGTCCACCCCGGGGCCACGGCGCACGGCGCGCTGACCGGGCGGGCGCGGCTGCGGCCCGGCGAGACAGTCGCCGTCATCGGGGGCAACGGCGCCGTCGGCACGTGCCTGATCCGGGTC
>JASHPR010000416.1 GCA_030038015.1 Streptosporangiaceae bacterium | reverse complement strand
CTCGCGCTGGCCGGATGCGCCACGCAGGCGGCCCAGCGGCCGCCCCGCCAGCCCGCCGTGGACGCCTGGCCTTCCTGGCCGGTGCTGTGCCCGGCGCAGCCGACCCCGAGCCTCACCGCCGCGCTGGGCCGGACGGTGCCCGAGTCGCTCGACGGCGAGGTGATCCCGCTCGGCATGGCGGCGGACGGGCAGACGGCCTACGTGTCGGCCTGGACGCCGCGTTTCTCCGGCGTCGCTGCCCTGAACCTCGCAACCGGCGGAATGCGCCAGATCCAGCGGTTCACCAACCCGGCCTCCGACCAGGCGGATGGCTCCTCCGGCGGGAGATGGCTGGTGTGGGAAGAGACCTACTCGCTGGCGAGCCTCGATGGTTTCACGGTCTACGCCTGGGACTCGGCAACCGGCAGCCTGCTGCGCCTCGGGCACTCGCTGGACGGCCCCGGCGGCACGCCGTGGCCGAGCCCCTGGCACCCGCCCGCGGTGAGCGGCAGCTACGCGGCGTGGGCCCAGGGGTACGGGCCGGGCGGCGAGGTCGAGGTCCGCCTCGCCGACCTGGCCACGGGCGAGGTCCGGGTGATCCGGCTCGGGCATACCCAGCCGCCGTTCTTCGACGGGAACCTGCTGGTCTGGCCGGAGTCTGACCGGCCGGGCGCGGAGACGACGCTGCACGCGCTGAGCCTGACCACGATGCGGCCGGCGGCGCTGCCCCGGGCGCTGCGCGCGGTGCACGGCACCGAGTTCGTGGTCACTGACGGCACCAGGAGCGCATACCTCAACCCGGACATGACCAGCCTGTTCTACTCACCCGCCCAGGACGAGCGGGCCAGGGAGGTGCTCCGGCTGCCCGGCGGGGACTACTTTTCCGCGCTGGCGATCAGCCCCGGCACGCTGGCCTGGACGACGACCGCGGCCACCTTCGTGGCCAGCACGCAGACCGGCGGATACGTTCAGGTGACACCGGAGTACGGCGACGCGACCGGCTCGGGCTCGGCCATCCTGATCTCCGACGCGTCCGCGGAGAAGGTCGCGCACCCCGTGCTGCCCATGCACGTGCTCAGCCCGGCGAGCATCCGCTGGCCGTCCTGCCCCGGCCGGGGAAGGGACTGACGCCCGCGCCGGCCCGGCGCGGCCGCCCTCGCACCGAAGGCACGCTAGGAGCGCGCGGGCGGCCGGATTCGCAGGCCCGACATGCCGCCGTCGACGGCGAGCGCCGTGCCCGTCACCGCGCCTGCCAGCGGGCTGGCCAGGTAGGCGATGGCTGCGGCGACCTCGGCGGCCGACACCAGCCGCCCCATGGGCTGGCGCGCGTTCAGCGCCGCGCGCTCGGCGTCCGGGTCCGGCGCGGCCTGCAGCAGCCTGGCCACCCACGGGGTGTCGGCGGTTCCCGGGGTGACGCAGGTGACCCTGATCCGCTCGGCCACGTGGTCGGCGGCCATGGCCAGGGTGAGCGCGTAGACGGCGCCCTTGCTCGCCGAGTACAGCGCGCGCTGGGGCAGGCCTGCGACACCGGCGATCGAGCAGGTGTTGACGATCGCGGCCTCGCCGCGCCTGGCCGCAGACGCGCGAAGCGCGGGCAGCGCGGCCCGGGTGGTGCGCACGATGCCGAGCACGTTGACGTCCAGGACACGGTGCCACTCGGCGTCGTCGTTGTCCTCGACCGTGCCGGCCGCGCCGATGCCGGCGTTGTTGACCAGGATGTCCAGCCCGCCCAGCGCGGCGGCGGCCTCGGCTACCGCCGCCCGGACCGCGCCGTCGTCGGTGACGTCCGCGACGACCGGCCGCAGGCCCGCGTCCAGGGGATGGCTGCCGGACGGGGTGTGTGCTGAGGAGCCGCCGCCCGTCGCCGGGCCCGGTATCTCGCGGTCCAGGATCGCCACGCGCGCGCCCCGCGACGCCATCAGCCGCGCTGTGGCCAGGCCGATGCCGGAGGCCCCCCCGGTGATCAGCGCCGCCAGCCCGGCGAACTCCTCGGCGTGGGGCGTGGACATGTGGCGAGCCTCCTGTTACGGCCGGTCAAAGCCGGGATACCCCGGGCCCTCCGATGTGTAGCGGACGGCAGGGCAGGATGTCCAGGCGGCCGGAGCCGCCATGGCGTATATCCTGCGCTGGGTAGCGCGGATGGAGCAGCGAAGGGACGGCCGGCCGGCATGAGCCAGCACATGTTCACCGGGGACTCGGAGGACGACGTCACCGGCGACTCGGAGGACGGCGGGATATCGCCGTTTGACACCTCCGTGGCGCGCCAGGCGCGCATCTACGACTACCTGCTGGGCGGGAAGGACAACTTCGCGGCCGACCGGGAGGCCGCCGAGCAGGCCGTCGCGGCGTTCCCCGGGTTAGCCGCCTGGGCCCGGCACAACAGGGCGTTCCTGGCCCGCGCTGTGCGCTATCTGGTGAGCGAGGCGGCAATCCGCCAGTTCCTTGACATCGGGACCGGGCTGCCGACCGCGGACAACACCCACGAGGTCGCGCAGCGCATCGCGCCCGAGTCGCGGGTCGTGTACGTGGACAACGACCCGGTGGTGCTCGTGCACGCGCGGGCGCTGCTGACCAGCAGCCCGGAGGGCGCCACCGCGTACGTCCAGGCCGACCTGCGGGATCCGGAAACGATCCTCCGGGCGGCCGCCGACACGCTCGACTTCACCCGCCCGGTCGCGCTGATGCTGCTGGCCATCTTGCATGTGGTGCCGGACGCCGACGACCCGTGGGCGATCGTCTCCCGCATCATGGCTGCCCTGCCGTCGGGCAGCTACCTGGTGATCTCCCATCCGGCCAGCGACGTCCGCGCCGTGGAGATCGCGGAGATGACCAGGCGCTTCAACCAGCGGCTCGGCAACGTCGTCTCGGCGGGGCGGACCCGCGACGAGGTGGCCAGGTTCTTCGCCGGCCTCGATCTCGTGGAGCCAGGGATTGTGCCGACCCCGCAGTGGCGGCCGGACAGCGGCGCGGAGCCGGTCACGGAGCCTGCCTACGCCGCCATGGGGCGCAAGCCCTGACGGCCTGGCGCCCTGCCGCCGTGGCCGTCATGGCGCCGTGGCCGTCATGGGGCGGTGGCTGCCGTGGTGCGGGTCGCCGTCATGGTGGCAGCCATGCCGCCGCGCCGCCACGCCGCCGCCCGGCCGCAGCCATGCCGCCGCGCCGCCACGCCGCC
>JASHPR010000415.1 GCA_030038015.1 Streptosporangiaceae bacterium | reverse complement strand
GACCCGCGATGATGACCTGCGCTCGGACAACTTCTTCGCCGCCGCCACCTACCCGGTCATGACCTACCGGTCCACCGGCATCCGCCGCGACCGCCACGGCTTCGTCCTGGACGGCGAACTGGCCATCCGCGGGGTGACCCGGCCAGTCTCGCTGACCTTCGAGGTCAACGGGTTCACCACCGATCCGGCCGGAGGCGGCACCCGGGCCGGGTTCTCCGCGTCCGGGGAGATCAACCGGATGAACTTCGGCGTCTGCTCGCCCGTGCCTACGGGGGCGGCCTGGCCAGCAACAAGGCCCGGATCGACATCGAAGCAGGCGCCGTCCTGCGCAAGCAGGAATAGCGCCCAGGCCCGGGCGCGGGCCGCCCGCCTGCCGCCCGCAAGCCGGAGCATCGGCGATGGCCGCGTCGATGGCCCGCTAGAGGCCACGATCGGCACCGTCCAGGCCCGCGACGGCGTGGCCCTCGGCCAGGACCGTACGACCTTCCATCAGTGAGCTCACTGATACCCTCCTAGGTTCAGGCCGCTCGCTCGGCTCAGGCAGGAAACCTGCGGGGTCCAGCGCAACTCAAGGTCCAATCGCGGCGGGCTGCCTGGTGTTAACGGCCGGAGGCCACTATAGGGCCAGGTCCTAAGTCCCTGGCAGACAGCTTCCTGCGATCTGACACTGGCTCGGTGGGGATGAGGTTTCCGCATCGAAAGCTCAGGGCAGCCGGGGACCAGGCTGCCTGGTCCCGCGCCGCCTCGCCTGGCTGACCGGAGCTGCTGCTACCCAGCCAAGCCGGTGGTCAAGGTGCTGTTGCGGCCTACTTCCGCGCGGCCGCACACCGCCGATCTGCTGCTGTGCGGCCACCACTATCCGATGTCGCGGGAAGCCCTGGCTGGCGCTGGTGCTGCCGTCATCGACGAGACAGGCACGATCGTGGATCCGGCGCCAGCGGGCACCGAAGCAGGCATCCCTGCCCATGCCGGGACCCGGCGCTGACAAGAGCCGGCGAGGGAACCAGCCGGACACGGGCGGACGGCAGAATGCCCGTGCGTCAACGGCTGGCGGCACGGCCCGCTCCGGACCGGCCGAGGTCTTCCTGGATCCCGGGACCGGATCGGGTAGTCTCATACCTCGCCATGGGTGCATTTGATCGGCCTGTCAAGCGCCTGCAGTCTTATGACCCGTTCCTCCGGTGTGGCGTATGCGCTGCCTGTGCTCGTTCAGGGTTGGCAGGGTGGGGGAGATCGCCGCGTGCGGGTGCCGCTTCTGGTGACGTGCCGACAGGCGCGGGCGGTGGTATGGGAGCTCGAAGCGCCGCGCGCTCCGCACGCTCGCGAGCGAGCTGAGGCGTGAGCTTAGCTACTTCGAAGTGACCGGGAACTGGCCGGCGCGCTAACGAGTTGCATGCACGGTGCCGGTGCGGGAAAGACCCGGCCGGGTCATGACACGACTGCCGCTTTGGCCGCCGCACGGCGCCTAGTCCGTAACCGGCGCTTGCCGACGAGGCGGGGGCCAGATGGGACCAATGCCTCTAGGCGCGGCCCGGCCAGCTGACGCAGCATCGGGGTCCGCTGCTGTTGTTTGCGGGCTGTGTTGCTGGGACCGACCGACATGGAGCCGGGGGTGACAGTGTTCGCCGATCTTGTCCTGGAAGGCGGCGGCGTCAAAGGGATCGCCCTAGTGGGCGCGATCAGCGTCATGGAGGAGCGCGGCTATGAGTTCCGGCGGGTGGCGGGCACCTCGGCCGGGGCGATCGTCGGGTCGCTGGTGGCCGCCGGCGCCCGGGCCGCCGAGCTCGAGGAGATCATGCGCGGGGTTGACTACCGGCGGTTCCAGGACGGGCCGCGGTGGCGGGGCCTGTTGGCCGGGAAAGCCGCGGCGCTGATGTTCCGCCAGGGCATCTACGACGGGCGGTTCGTGACGGACTGGCTGGGCGAGCACCTGGGCAGGCTCGGCGTGCGCACCTTCGCGGATCTGCCCTACGACGACCCAGAGCGCCCGCCGGACCCGGAACACGCCTACCGGCTTGTGGTCATGACCTGCGACATCTCCCAGGGATGCCTACGGCGGCTGCCGTGGGAGTACGGTCACTACGGCCTGCCCCCGGCCGGCCAGCCGGTGGTCGAGGCCGTGCGTGCGTCGGTGTCTATCCCGTTTTTTTACAAGCCGGCCCGCCTGACAGACGCCGACGGCAAGGACTGCTGGCTGGTGGACGGTGCGATGCTGTCCCGCTGCCCCACTGGCATGTTCGACACCCCGCCTGGCCTGAAGCCGCGCTGGCCGACCTTTGGCATCAGGCTCGGCGCGGCACCGGGACCGGCCAGCGAGGTACGCGACACCAGGACCATGTCGCAGGCGATGCTCAACACGATGACCGGGTTCTACGACCGGGCGGGCATCGACGATGCGGCTGCTGCTGCCCGGACGATCGTCATCGACACCGGCACGGTCCGGGCGACCGACTTCGGCCTGGACCGGGACACCCAGGACCTGCTGTTCCGCAAAGGGCACCAGGCCGCCGTGGACTTCCTCGACGGCGCGGCCGGGCAGCCCGGCTGGGACTGGCAGGCCTACAAGCGCACCTACCGGACCAGCCCGGCACCGGCCACCAGCGCTGCCACACCGGCCCGCGATGCCCTCCGGTCCCTGCGTCACCGCCTTCACCGGCGCGCTCAGAACCGGTACCGGACACCAGCGGGCCCGGTGGCCTCGCTGAGGCCGACTACAGAGTCGTGATTATGTACCTCGTCCGCTCAGGGCTGCCGGCCCCGACCGAAAGGAGCGGTGCATGTGCCGCTGGCTCGCTTACACCGGCTCGCCGGTCCTGCTCACCCGGGTGCTGTACACCCCGGTCCACTCGCTGATCGACCAGAGCCTGCACTCCCGGCTCGGGGCCGAGACGACCAACGGCGACGGGTTCGGCGTCGGCTGGTACGACGCCGAACCCGCCCCGGGGGTCTTCCGCAGCATCGAGCCGGCCTGGAATGACCAGAACCTGCGCGAGCTCTCCGGTCACATCAGTTCTCACCTGTTCTTCGCGCATATCCGCGCGGCGATCGGGTCGGCCGTCCAGCAGACCAACTGCCACCCGTTCCGCCATGGCCGGTGGCTGTTCATGCACAACGGGTTCATCGACGGCTTCGCCACCATCAAGCGCGACCTGGTGCTGGCGG